>JBDTJV010000092.1:0-15946 GCA_039935675.1 Ginsengibacter sp.
ACGGCAACTATTTCAATGGTTGGATTTTCAGATAATCTACGGAATAAAAGGCGGCCGATCCGGCCCATTCCGTTAATTGCGACGCGCATCCGGAAAGAAATTTATTTTATGCAAATATCCGAAATAAAAAAATGCCTGCTCCGGATTTTCTTGTTAAATAAAAAACCTTTGTAAGTTCATCATTAATGAACTGACAAAGGCTTATTATCAATAAATCGAAATTATAATTTTACATCCCGGTCAACAAAGCTATACCTGCCATAATGCCCAGGAATAATAAAATAATTCCAATTGCTACGAAGGTGTCGTGCAGTTCAACAGAGTTAATTTTTTTCATACATCTTTGATTTAATATTTAAAAATTAATGACCTGTCTTTGCATAGATAATTGGAAAACCATCTTTCTGACTTTCTTTGGGGTACAAAGATTACTACAAATTTAAAAAATTTTCTTAAAATTTCCAATATTCTTGAAAATTAAAATATTTTATCTTATTACGGTTATTTTTTGAAAAATTCTACTGTTATATTACCAGGATAATAAATTTTTCATATTTCAAACAAAAATTATGAAAAATATCAAAAACCTTTTCAAACTCAATCCCGATTTTAGTACTCTTTGCCTGTATTCAATTAGCGGGTTTGAGCAACATCACAAGTCTTTCAAAATTAGTACTAGCATTACTTAAACAGCAACAAATATCCTGCGGTGGTTGTAAGTTGCCAATACAATATTGTTTTAATCATCATCACTGCTCTCGCCCGCGGCGGTGTTCCAATAAAAGTGGTCATTACAAAAGAAAGAATAGAAGAATAATTATTTAATTGAGCCTGTTTTGTTGCATCAATTATTCAGTTCCTTTTAAAGAAATGAGCAGCTTGTGCTTAAAAACATCCAGCATTTTCATACTATCTTTGCGCGCTTATTTCACAAAAAACTGCAAAGCAGTAAAATTTATAAAATAATATGGCATTACAGGCAGGAATAGTAGGACTACCAAATGTGGGAAAATCAACGTTATTTAATGCAGTGAGCAATAGTGCCAAGGCACAGGCTGCCAATTACAGGTTTTGTACCATTGAGCCCAACGTAGGGCTTGTGAATGTACCGGATAAAAGGCTAAATGTACTTGCAGAATTGGTAATCCCTGATAAAATAGTTCCAACCCAGATTGAGATTGTAGATATTGCCGGCCTGGTAAAAGGCGCCAGCAAAGGAGAAGGTTTGGGCAATAAATTTTTAGCTAATATCCGGGAAGTAGACGCAATCATTCACGTTGTCAGATGTTTTGAAGACGAGAACGTTCTCCGCGAAGAAGGACCGGTAAACCCCGTAAGCGATAAAGAGATCATTGAAACGGAACTTCAGTTAAAAGACTTGGACGGTGTAGAAAAAAAATTAGCACGCGCTGAAAAAATGATAAAAACGGGAGATGCTAAAATTAAACTGGAATACGAGGTTTTAAAAAAATGTAAGGAACAGCTCGAAAAAGGGAAAAATGTACTTTCTCTTGGCTTATCTAAAGAAGAGAAACTGGCGATTGCTGATAGTTTTTTATTAACGGATAAACCTGTGTTGTATGTGGCCAATGTAGATGAAGCATCGATGCACACAGGCAACAAATATTCTGAACAACTGATTGCCGCTGCGCAAAAAGATGGAGCACAGGTCATCATTATGACCAACGCCATCGAAGCGCAAATTGCGGAATTTGAAAACCCGGAAGACAAACAAATGTTTATGGAGGAATACAAAATGGAAGAGCCGGCTTTGGATCGACTGATCCACTCTGCATATGCACTTTTAAATCTTTCCACCTATTTTACAGCCGGCGTTCAGGAAGTAAGGGCATGGACCATTCATAAAGGATGGAAAGCACCACAGGCAGCAGCGGTAATACATACAGATTTTGAAAAAGGATTTATCAAAGCAGAAGTTATTTCTTATGAGGATTTTGTTCAATACAAATCCGAAGCTGCCGCACGTGAAAACGGAAAATTGCGGATTGAAGGAAAAGAATATATTGTACAGGACGGAGATGTGATGCACTTCAGGTTTAATATATAAGACGTCAATGAATATCTAATCTGGCAAATTCTGTTTCTGAATTCTTGTTAGTTTATTTCTATTCTTTTTTGTAAAACCTTTGTCGAATACTATTCTCTTCAATAACTGTGAATGAATTGATTAAATTGATTTTAGAATTTGACAATAAAGTGAGCAATATATTTCCAGCGAATAAAGGATCATTTCCTTTTTCTCTAAAATAAATTACAGTTGGAGGGTTATTTCTTTTATGTCTGAAAATTATTTCTCCATAGTCCCGGTCGAATGTTAGAATAATCAAAGCCTTTTCTGAGGCTATGTTCATGACTATTTCATCTGATATTCCTGGAAAATCTTCTTGAATACTTTTTACTTCAAATCCTTTCTCTCTCAATAATATTATGCTTGGACGCGGAAAATTTTCATTTGCTAAAAAAATTATGCAGTAATTGGAAAATAAAGTTCTTGTTGAATACATTCCTTCAGATAAGTAAAAACTGATCTTAAAGAATCGATTGAAAGTGATGGATAAGATTCAAGTATTTGCTGTTCTGTCCATCCTTTTGAAAAAAGTTCAAGAATTAATTCCACAGAAATCCTCGTTCCTTTGAGGGTCGGTTTGCCCAAAAGAACTTCCGGATCAGAGATTATATGGTCTTCCCAATTCATATCGCAATATACATTTATTTAAAAAGAGAATTCTTCTGAACAACATAATAATACCCATAAATTTGATTTAGCTCAAAAACACCCTATTTATTCTCTTCACTAATTACTTTTTTATTAAAAAATAAATTACTTTTGCCGCCCCAAAAGCGCATGTGGTGAAATTGGTAGACACGTCAGACTTAGGATCTGATGCCGCAAGGTGTGGGGGTTCGAGTCCCTCCATGCGCACTTTCTTCAAAAAATTTTCTATCAAAAGAAAAGATAAACCGTGCTAAACGGTTTTTAAATTTAGAGTAATGGCAAGTGTAATAAAAGACAACCTCGGAAATCTCCACGATAAATTGACAGTTAAAATTTCAAAAGAGGATTATTTCCCTTCGTTTGAAAAAGCAATAAAAGATTATAGCAAAAAAGCAAATATTCCCGGTTTCAGAAAAGGAATGGTACCTGCGGGAATGGTTAAAAAAATGTATGGCGCTTCGATATTCTATGACGAAGTGATCAAATCGGTAGAAAAGGAATTGCAACAATACCTTGTGGCCGAGAAGCCTGAAATTTTTGCCCAGCCATTACCTATGGAAAATGATTTGCGCCATCTTGATATGAATCAACCGTCAGATTATGAATTTCCGTTTGAGATTGGGCTGAAACCTGAAGTTACCTTAGATGGACTTTCTGCTGCCAAACCGGTATTTTATAAAGTGAAAGCTACTCCCGAACAAATTGATGAAGAAGTTGAAAAACTGGTAACTAAAAACGGGGAGATGAAAGATAGCGAAACCGTTGGTTCACCCGAAAATGTGTTGAACGTATTGTTCCAGGAAAGTGATGCAGAAGGAAATGTAACAGAAGACGGAATTTCAAAAGATGATTCTATATTATTAAAATATTTTTCAGAAGATTATCAGCAAAAACTCCAGGGAAAAAAAGTAGACGATTTTGTTGTTTTGCAATTGAAAGAAGCTTTTCCGGACAAGGAAAGAGAATGGATATTATCCGATTTAGGATTGGATAAAGATGATTCGCAATCTTTGGAAAGATATTTTAAAATGGTTATTACCAAAATCGGCCTGGTAGAAAAAAAAGAATTAAACGAAGAATTTTTTAATCTCGTTTTTCCCGGAAAAGAATTAAAAACAGAAGAAGATTTTCGTAAAACATTGGAAGAAGAAATTCAGAAACAATGGGATGCTGCCAGTCATAACCAGGTGCAGGATCAGCTTTATCATACTTTAATTGATACGCCATTGGAATTTCCCGAATCTTTTTTAAAGCGCTGGCTGGAGATCGGAAATGAAAAACACAAGTCCAAAGATGAAGTAGAACAGGAATATCCTGCTTTTTTAAACCAGTTAAAATGGACGCTTATTAGTGATAAAATAATCAAGGATAACCAGCTGGAAGTATCTGAGGAAGAGCTGAGAGAGAACATGAAAAAAGAGATTATGGGATATTTTGGCCAAATGAATCTCGGGGAAGATTCTTCATGGATTGGAAGTTATATCGACCGGATGATGAAAGATGAAAAACAGGTTGACAGTTCGTACAGAAGATTAATAACTGAAAAATTATTTAACTGGCTTGAGACACAGGTTACACCTGAAGAAAAAGAGGCTACGAGCGAAGAATTTTTAGCTATGCAACACCACCATCATCATTAAAAATCAACCGATTTCTCATATTATTTTCAAAAGCATTTGTAATAAAATCAAGTGCTTTTTTTGTAGTAAACGAATAACTAATCCTAATTCTTATTTTACTAATCTTCCTAAATCAAAAAAGAAAAATTACTTTTTGAATTCAAATTCAATAAGATTTTCTAAAGAATAAAAAACAGGGTTCAGAATAATTAAATACAAATATTTACCATTAATGTTTTTTGTATTTCCCTCTTCCGGCAAAATAAATCTCTACCAGTAAACCAACAAAAAAGCTGTTTTTTGATTTTGAAAATTAGGAAAAGCCTTTATTTAGATGAGTTTTCCGTGTGAGGTTTTTTCCCAAGTTCATGCCAATTTTCCTCTTCTATTTTTACACCATAATGATCAGCCGCTTTTTTGATATTAGAAAAGGCAATGTCTCGTTCTTCATCAGAAACGCCTTTTACTTGATCAAAACGGGCCAAAGCATTTTTTACGTGTGATGCATCTGTCATCGGCTCTTTACGTTCTTTTGGAAATGCATAGGCACTATCGGGTAATTCCTTTTTGTCATTGGTACTTAATTTACCGTGTTCTTCGTGCGGCCTCCAGGTTGTTTTTGACATAATTTTTTTCTTTTTTCACCCCAAAAAACCGGCCATTTTACCTCAATAAATCTCCAGAAATTTATTTTTAACTTCTTCCTTTTAGCATGGGAACAAATGAAAAATCATCAAAATATTCTTCTTCAAAAGTACCATCTTCATTTTTGGTAATCCGCGTCATTTTTTGATATTTTTTTTCGTCAATTGGAATGACCATTTTACCACCTGGTTTCAGTTGTTCTAAAAGTTTAGGAGGGATAAATGGAGCGGCAGCCGTAATGATTACTCTATCGAATGGGCCAAATGTGGGAAGGCCTTCAAAACCATCGCCATAAAAATATTTAATATTGTGGTATTTCTTTGTCAATTCAAAAAGTTTATTCCTTTCGAACAATTTTTTTTGTCTTTCAATCGTAAAAACAGTCGCACCCATTTCTGCCAAAACAATTGCCTGGTAAGTACTTCCCGTTCCTATTTCCATTATTCTTTGATAAGGCTTCACCTGTAGAAGTTGTGTCTGGTAAGCGACAGTATATGGTTGCGAAATGGTCTGGTCCTCTCCTATGGGGAAAGCCCTGTCCTGGTAAGCAATATGTTCCCATGCAGTATCTAAAAAAAAATGCCTCGGAATTTTCATCATTGCATCTAACACATTCTCATCGGTAATTCCCTTTTCTTTTATAGAATCGATCAGTTTTTTTCTAAGTCCTTTATGGCGGTAGGTATCTTCAAATTTTCTCATGAATGCAATTTAGAATCTTTCTACAGACAGGAATTTAAAGAATTAATAGTTGTTTAATTATAGTAAATAAACAAATAAAGGGAATTCTTATTCCTGAATTATAATAATAAAACCTGCCCCTACGGCAGGTTTTATTTGTGCGGAAGAGGAGATTCGAACTCCCAAGCCCTTTCAGGCACTACCACCTCAAAGTAGCGCGTCTACCAATTTCGCCACCTCCGCAATGGTGAAGTGCAAATTTAATAAAACCGTTCAATTTAAAATTAGGAGTTTAAAACAATTCTGAAAGTTGTTCCTTTCCCTATTTCTGAAGATTTTATAAAAAGCTGGCCACCGTGGTATTGTTCAATGATCCTTTTGGCCAAAGAAAGACCAAGTCCCCAACCTCTTTTTTTTGTGGTGAATCCTGGCTTAAAAACCTTCCTCGTATTTTCTTTACTGATCCCCTTTCCTGAATCAGACACTTCTACCACTACGCGATCCGAAAGTTTTTTAATCCTGATACGAATGGTTCCTTTTCCATTGATCGCATCGAGGGCGTTTTTTAGTAAATTCTCAATCACCCAGTCGAAAAGCGGTCCTGAAATTTTTACTATCAACTCGCCTTCAGGTCGTTCTAAAATAAAACTAACTTTCTCGGTTGATCTTCTTTTAATATAAGCAACCATTTTTTCAATTTGTGCAATTATATCATGTTCTTCGAGCTTTGGGATGCTTCCTATTTTTCCAAAACGGTCGCTTATCAGTTTTAACCTGTTTACATCTTTTTCCATTTCATCGGAAATGGTGGAATTTCCATACAATTCTTTATGCATCTCTACCCAGCCCTGCAAAGAAGTGATGGGTGTTCCAAGTTGATGGGCAGTTTCTTTAGCCATCCCAGCCCACACCTGGTTTTGGGTAGATTTGTTTCTTACAGAAATGGAATAGATCGTAATAAAAATGAATAGCGCAATAATCAACAACTGTACAATCGGGAAATACCTGATCTGTGTCAGTAATTTGGAATCACCGTAATAGTATTTATCGGCTACGTAAGGCTTGTTATTTAATTCCAGGATAATCGGAGGATGCGCAGATTTGAATTCCTGTAATTGTTTTTCAAGAAAGTTTTTCGACGACCTGATCTCGTTGGTATCAATATTTCGTGAATCAATGATGCTGTCATTTTCATTGGTCCAAATGATCGGGATATCGGTATTTTTTTGTTGAATGTCAAGAGCAAGCGTCAGATCAGCATTAGGCGGTGCATTGGCAATAAATTTGTTGGCTTCTACCCATTGGTTGATCTTTTCCCTTTCTTCTACCTGTATTTTTTTGGATAAAAAATCAGAATAAAAAATAGTGCCCGTTACAATGGCCATCGCGATAATTGCCAGTGCCGGACGAAGGTTGAAAAGTTGCCTTAACATTCAAATCGTTTATGCTCAAATCTAAAATCTATTTCACAATTATCTGTTATTGAAAATTAAAATCTTTTAAGTTTGTATTTCACAAATCAATCATTCATTGGCTTTACCATCAGTAGCGGTCGTTATTCTTAATTGGAATGGAAGGAATTTTTTGGAAAAATTCCTTCCATCGGTAATAATTTCCAGATATGAAAATCTCAATTTGGTTGTGGCTGATAATGCTTCAACGGATGAATCTGTTTCATTTTTGCAACAGCATTATCCGTCGGTAAAAATTGTTCGTAATCCCGTAAATGAAGGGTTTGCAAAAGGTTATAACACTGCATTAAAACAGGTTAATGCAGATTATTATGTTTTATTGAACAGCGATGTAGAAGTAACAAAAAACTGGATCGAACCCATAGTATCATTGATGGAAAATGATAAAAGAATTGCCGCGTGTCAGCCAAAAATTTTGTCTTTTGAAAATAAAAATAAATTTGAGTATGCAGGTGCCTCTGGTGGTTGGATAGATAAATATGGATATCCTTTCAGCCGTGGAAGAGTTTTTGATTTTTGCGAAGAAGACAAGGGACAATATGATGAGGAAATCGAAATTTTTTGGGCTTCCGGTGCAGCTTTTTTTGTACGGTCGTCTGTATTTCACGAATTAGGTGGCTTCGATGAAGATTTTTTTGCCCACCAGGAAGAAATTGATCTTTGCTGGAGAATGCAGAGAGCTGGTTATAAAATTGTTGCTGTTCCGTCCTCAGTTGTGTACCATGTAGGTGGCGGTACGCTGCCAATGGGTAACAGGCGGAAAGTATACCTGAACTTCAGGAATAACCTGATAATGCTATCAAAAAACTTATCATTTTCCGAAAAAATATGGAAAATTCCTTACAGGATGATGTTGGATAATATTTCAGGAGTGCAGGCCATATTTAAAGGGGATAATGAAACATTCCGATCCGTTCAAAAAGCACATTTTCATTTTCTGCAAAAAAAATTGAAAAAGAAACCGGTATCATTTCTTCAGAAAAAAAAATTGAAAAACTTACCGGGCGTTTATAACGGAAGTATTGTTTTTGAATATTTTATTCAAAAAAAGAAAACTTTTTCTGAAATTGTTGACGGTAAAAAATGATTTTTGAAATCAATCTGTTATTTTTGCCTTGCAAAATAAAAATTATGGAACACGAAGAAGTATTAGATAACACAGGCAAAGATCTAGCACACAGTTGGGTTTCTACCTCAAGGTTTCTTTTTTATTGCCAGGTAGCAGTTTTAGTTGCGCTAATAGTCGGCGGCTGTTATACTATGTATGCTCACCGCTATCCGGGAAAACCGAATGTAGAGGTTCCTTCAAATACGCTATATAATCCCACATACAAATAAATTTTGCACCAAAGGTTTCAAACCCTATTTTTGCAATCCTTTTTTTAGTTCTTATACACGTTCGCGGAAGTAGCTCATTTGGTAGAGCACGACCTTGCCAAGGTCGGGGTGGCCGGTTCGAGCCCGGTCTTCCGCTCTCAATGAAAGTAGATAATAAGTTATCTGCTTTTTTTATTTACAGATTGTTTACCCGGGTGGTGGAACTGGTAGACACGCAGGACTTAAAATCCTGTGATCAGCAATGGTCGTGTGGGTTCAACTCCCATCCCGGGTACAAAGCCGCTTTTTTTAAGCGGTTTTTTTTTGCCTGAAAGTTAATGTTCACAATAGTCTCAGCCAGTTCCCTTTTGTTTTTGTTTCCTTTGATTATCTCTTTTTTTCACATTTCATGTACCTTGACCGTACCTTGAAGTACAAAATTTTAAATAAAACTGATACCTTTGAGAAAACAAAGTAAAATCAAAGGCAATGAGTGTAATATTAAGAAAGCGGAAAAATTCAGACGGAACCATAAGTTTAAGGTTAGATATTTTCCACAATGGTATAAGGAAAATAGAAACTTTAAAACACCTGCAACTTGCAAAACCCACAACTTTAATAGACAGGGAACACAATAAAAGAAAGTTGCAACAAGCTGAAGAAATTGCTATTACCCGGGGTTTCCAATTACAAGCAGATAATTACAACATGGTAAGTGATGCAGGAAAAAAGACAATCATTACCGTATGGTTGCAAAATTATGTGGATGCCTATAAAAAGAAAGATGTTAGAATGATGCAGGCGGCAACAGATCGATTTGCAAAATTTCTGAAAGAGGAAAGAAAAGACGGGTTAACGTTTATGAATTTAACGCCATTACTCATTGAAGATTTTATGGAGTACCTCGATAATAAAAGCTATGGTGAAGGGGCAATGAGTTACTACAAAAGATTTAAGAAAATGATTAAGCAGGCATACCGGAAAAACCTGCTGAAAGAAAACCCGACCGATAAAGTAGAAAAGAAATTAAAAGGCAAAGCAGCAAAGAAAGATATTCTTACAATTCCTGAATTAAAAATATTAGCAGCTACACACACAGAAAGCAGCGAAGTTAAAAGAGCCTTTCTATTTTGTTGTGTTACCGGCCTTAGATGGATAGATATCAATAATTTGAAATGGAGTAATATCAGATGGGAAAGCAAAGAAATGAATGTGAGCCAAAGCAAGACCGATGAAGATGTTTACACACCTTTGAATGATACCGCCATGAAACTATTACAGGAACCAGGCAATAAAGAAGATTATATTTTTAGACTGCCTTCCCATGCAGGCGCAAACAAAACTTTGAAAGCATGGATAAGGCGGGCCGGAATAGATAAAAAAATTTCATGGCACAATAGCCGCCACAGTTACGGAACCAACCTAATTTTCAATGGAGTTGATCTGTTGACTACAAGTAAACTGTTAGGCCATACATCTTTGAAGCACACACAACGTTATGTTGATGCGGCAAAAGAGATGAAGGAAAAGGCGACTGATAAGATAAATATTGATTTATAGGAGACAAATAAAGTTTTACCGGTGGGTTTTAAAATATTGCCGAATTGTTTTTAAAATTAAAAATTATCTCAAATGCTTGATTTAAGATCCGATGAAGAAAAAAATTTCTATGATTTTATTGATAATACTAATGACAATGGCATAAGAAAAATAGACAGGCACACGCAACTTTACCCCACGGAGAATATCCTAACTGAGCAGTTTAATAATGATAGGGAATTAAAATTAAAGGACTTAGTAAGTTCATTCAAAATTGAGATAGAGAATAATTTATGCAAATCTGGAATAGATAAAACGGCCTTTTTGAATAGGCATTCGCAAAAGGCAACTAAATATAAAAATCAGTGGGTAGAAATTGCTAATAGATTTTCAGACACAACTATTGGTTTGGATTCTACAAAACCATATATTATGCAAAATGTGGTTTCTTTATTAATGGTAGTTCAATTTTTAGAAGAAAATTTAATGGAGGATAATATACCCGAACTTCCAATAAATTCTTACTTCAATTTATTAACAAACATTGATACGGAGAGTTGCTATAATGTTTTGAAAGGAAATTTTATAAATGAAAATACCACTAAAAAAAACTTCAATTCTTTATTTGATAAAAAGGGAGTAACAGAAAAAATATCGTGGAAAGGGAGCTTGCCTGAGCTTGCAAGATTTATATTTCTCTTGCATTCAGATTATTTAAAAGATAATCATAAGTTAGTTTGCAGCGAAGGGCAACACAAATATAAAACCGCTTCCATTTGTTTTACTCACAAAGGAAAAGATATTGATGCTGATCGATTAGAAAAGAATAATAGACTAATAGAAAATAAAGAGCGATCAAGATTATTATACAAAGCTTTAAAACATCTTCAAAAGCCTATACCAACTACATCAAAATAACCATGTAGTTTGCAATTTTCTTTACGCAAGCATCTTCAAAGCCAATACTGATATACATTTTCGATTTACCAATTACATGTTAACTACATAGCTTTCTAACGGTATTACATTGCCTTACTTTCATTTCTAATTTTAGTGCGTTAACGCAAATGGCCATTTGTTTTTTTTCATTTTCAAATATTAAAAAAATGGACTTTAAAAACAGCAAAGTACTATCCTTTGAGGAAGGATGCCAGTATTTAGGGTACAAAAAATCCTACGTTTATAAGATGACGTCAAGCAAAATTTTGCCTTTTTCAAAACCTAACGGAAAAAAAATCTTTTTCGAGCGGGAAAAATTAGAAGCCTGGATGTTAGGTAATGCTAACAAAAGCCTTGAGGAGAGACAAATTGAGGCAGCTACTTACGAAACTACAAAGGGAGGGAATGCCAAATGACAGACATAAAAAAAGCGCCCCAGCAACAGGACGCAAAAGAGATTTTAAGTAGTCACAAAGATACAGATTTAACTCCGGATTTTGATTTTGGAGGCATTGGAATTGAAGATTTTAAAAATGATGCTGAACAAACTTTGCAGCAAATTAACGAAGCAAAAGAATGCAAAGGATTGTTCCTTGTTAAGACAGCCGCCAGATGGATAGAACAGGCGAAAAAACGCCCTGTTCCAAAAATGCTATTTAGCGAATTTTGGCACGAAGGTGAAATCTGTATTTTGTTTGCCGATACCAACTTAGGAAAAAGTATTTTATCTGTTCAAAATGGGAATAGCATAAGTAAAGGTGAACAGATACCAGGGTTTAAAAATGAAAGCGAAAAACAGATAATTTTATATTGTGATTTTGAGCTTTCAGACAAACAATTTGAAAACCGTTATTCAATCAAATTTGAAAACCATTATTCTTTCGATGAAAATTTTATAAGGATAGAAATTAACCCTGATGCAAACACTCCTGATGGAAGTTCTTTTGAAGATTTTTTGAATAATTCACTGGATAGATCAATTAGGGAAATCGGCGCAAAAATTTTGATTATTGATAATCTCACTTATCTAAAAAATGAAACGGAAAAGGCTAAAGATGCCTTGCCGTTAATGAAGTATTTGAAAGCACTAAAGAGCAAGTACGGCCTTTCCATTTTAGCTTTAGCACACACGCCAAAAAGAGATTTAAGCAAGCCAATCACAAGAAATGACTTGCAGGGTAGTAAGATGCTAATAAACTTTTGTGATAGTTCATTTGCCATTGGAGAGAGTAGCACCGATAAAAATTTACGGTATCTCAAACAAATTAAGGCCAGGAACACGGAAATTATTTACGATGCTGAAAACGTGTGCGTATGTCAAATTTCCAAGCCTGAAAATTTCCTTCAATTTGAGTTTATCAACTTTGGATGCGAGCGGGAACATCTTAAACAGTTTAGTGAAAAAGACCGTGAAAGTCTGATAGAAAAATCAAAAGAGTTAAGCCAAAAAGGATTTTCACAAAGACAAATTTCAAGTGAATTAAATATTTCATTAGGTGCCGTCAACAAGTATTTAAAAATGTAGTGTTCACGATGTTCACGCCGTTCACACCATGAACACCATGAACACCATGAACAGGAAATCGACAAATAATGGAAAATTACAGATACATTTTAGAGCCTTACAAAGGAATGAAAAGCCGCCACACTTGCCGCGCCTGCAATGAAAGAAAAACATTTGCCCTATACCTTGACACCAAGACCGGCGAATATTTGCCGGAACAATATGGAAAATGCAACCGAGCGGATAAATGTGGCTACCATTTAAGCCCTTACCACGATGGATATTCTCAAACGATGTGGGAGCAGGAAAAGGGTAATCGTTCAGAATTTCTGAATAACTGGAAAACAACAAATCTACAGCCACATGCAAAGCCTATTTCTTTTATCTCTTTTGAGATATTTAAACAAAACCTGAAAAGCTATAAACAAAATAATTTTGTAAAGTTCCTTATTGATTTATTTGGAAATGAGATTGCAGCCGGTTTAATAAGTAAATATTTCATAGGAACCTCTAAGCATTGGCCAGGCGCTACTATCTTTTGGCAAATTGATGTTACCGGAAAGATTAGAAGCGGTAAAATAATGTTATACAGCCTCACGACAGGCAAAAGAGTAAAGGAACCTTTCAGCCACTTTACATGGGTTCATTCTGCAATTAAACAGCCCGAATTTCAATTAAAGCAATGTTTCTATGGTGAACACCTTTTGAAAGGAAATAAAAAGCCGGTTGCCATTGTGGAAAGCGAAAAGACGGCCATAATTGCAAGCGTGTATTTTCCTCAATTCATTTGGATAGCAGCCGGAAGTCTTAACGGTTTGAATGTTGAAAAATGCGAAGTCTTGAAGGATAGAGATGTTGTATTATATTCCGACTTATCCAAACCAAAGCCGGACAAACCCACGGCATTTGAAGTATGGACGATAAAGGCAAAAGAATTATCCAATATTGGAAGATTTATCGTAAATGATTTATTAGAGTGCAAAGCAGACGAAGCGCAAAGGATTGAAGGCAGCGACCTTGCCGACTATCTTATAAAATTTGATTACAAAAAATTTATTGAGGCAGAAAATGCACCTGTTTTAAAAACTGAAGATATTAATTTTCTGAAAGGCACTACCGAAACCGGAAAAGAATTTGATAATTTAATAATTGCCTGGGTAAAGACTAAGCAAGGGGAAAATTATGAATTGCTATTTAGCAGAGAAGGAAACTATTTGCCTTTTGGAGAGCAAAAAGAAATAGTCAAGGAGCTTGAAATGTATTTTAATAAAGTTTTTAAACCGATAATGTTTGACGGTGATTCGTATTACTGCAATACTTTTTAGAAAATTCTTGATTATACATTTTACTTTTCCCGGAAGTATTACAGAACCAAATGCGATTACCAATTTTACATTAACAATGAAACAAAATCGAAAAGTAACACCCACCCCCAACGCAATAATTAATTTCCATTTTATAATTTACCCCCTGCTACTTATGTTATTACCCCAATTTCACAAACAAGTAAAAAAATTATGAGAGCAACACAGTTAAAACGATCACTGTTATTTCGTTATGTTTTAATGAAACAATTCGATCATTATTCAGAAGTTGAAACTCATATTCTAACTTCAATTTATTTGATGAACGTTGATCATAAAAGATGTTCCGGGAATACCTTATTTAAGTACCTTTCTAAAATTCATCGGACACCATCCAAAAAGAAATTACTTTTGATTGTAAAGAAGTTTAAGGAACAAGAACGAGTAAGAAGGTATGGCAAAGGCCCAGGAACAAATTTAGTTTTGACAGAGCATGGCAAACAATATTTATTTGATCTGGAAAGAAAACTAAAAGGAATAAAATACTAATTATTATGGATCATCTCGATTGCGCTTATTCTGTCCTCCAAATCTGAATTTAACCGATACACTTTATCAAAATGCAAAGAATAATAATAATATTTTTATCATCACTAATAATGCTTGCTTGCAATTCGCAAGAGTGTAATAAATTACCAGATAATTTTACATCATACTCACAAGCGATTAGCCTTGTAAAAGGTAGCTCGTTTAAAATTGAAGAAACTGCAAACACCTCAAATAGTTCTTGGATAAGATCAGCTAAGTATTATAGTTGTGATGGAAAGACGGGTTTTTTCATTTATACAACCATAGATCATGAATATATTCACAAAGGGATGCCAATAAATGTTTGGGAAGAATTTAAAAATGCACCTTCTAAAGGTTCTTATTACGACTATAAGATTAAACATAAGTATCAGTTAAGTTTGAATTAGCACTTAATTATTTTATATGAAAAATATATTTTGTTTATTAATAGCTTCTTATTCATTCTTAAATTGTTTCGGCCAAACGAGAACAAGTGATGAATATTTGAAAAAAGCTCTCACAAAATATGATATTGAAGACTACGCTGGAGCTATAGAATATTATAATAAAGCAATTGAAATTGATCCTGGTTATTCAGATTTGTATCAATTTAGAGGGATGTCAAAACTCTATTTAAAAAATTATCGGGGAGCCATTGAAGACTTTGGTCAGGCTATAATCCTTAACCCCCATGATGCAGATGCTTATGCAAACAGAGGTATTGCCAAATCTAAAGTAAATGACTATACTGGTTCTATACAAGATTGCAATAAGGCTATAAAAATTGATCCTAAGAATGCATTATTTTATTCGAATAGAGGAACTATAAAATCTTTGTTACAAGATTACCGAGGTTCGATACAAGATTTCAATCAAGCCATAAAGATTGATCCTAATAATGAAGATACTTATTTTAATAGAGGAAGTTCAAAAGTTGACTTAAAAGATTACCGGGGAGCCATAATTGACTTCAATAATGCAATAGAGATCAATCCAACTGATGCAAGTGCTTATAAAAATAGAGGGATTGCCAAAATTGCTTTAAATCAGAAAGACAGTGGATGTTTAGATTTAAGCAAAGCAGGGGAACTAGGATTAGAAAGTGCTTATGAATCAATAAAAGAATTTTGTAAATAGGCGGTTGTGCAAATTAGCTTCGTTCTATTTAAAAATCTCTTTTGAGTTTACGGGACTGTTGAAGTTTTTCAAATTTCATTTTAGCGCCAACCCAATATCCAATTAGATTAAGTTGCTCATTATACCTTTTTATTTTAGTGTATTTATTTGGGGCCTTAAATTCTTTTACATCGGATTTTTTAATGTAAGTAACTACGCCCATACTATCATAAACCGGAAAAAAGGCTGTGTCTAATATCTTCTGAGAGAAACTGGAAAATGAAAACAAAAGAGCGATAAACAGTACAGTCACTTTTTTCATAAATAAATTTCATGATATTATTTAAGCCTAAAGTCCAAGATTAAGCGGATTGTAAAAAATTAACGTGGAACATACATCACCTAACGACAATTACATAACTGAAGATAAAAGTAATGAAAATTGAATTATAGATAAATAGTTAGCTTTATCATCTAATAAATAATAAAAATGATACCGACTA
>JBDTJV010000093.1:0-5133 GCA_039935675.1 Ginsengibacter sp.
TATTCAAAATTCTTATTTTGCCTTTTGGCATTTACCATTCACTATTCACTTCTCAAACTATCTACAGGATTGGCCACCGCTGCCTTTATTGCCTGGAAGCTTACTGTGATTATTGTAATAACGATTGCAAGCAAACCTGCTAATAGGAACACACCGGCTCCTATGTTAATCCGATAATTGTACTTCATCAGCCAGTCGTGCAAAAAATAATAAGCGATTGGAGAGGCTATAAGACAGCTTAAAAAAACCAGTACCATAAAATCTTTTGACAATAACATCCAAACCTGCGAAACAGAGGCCCCTAATACTTTGCGTACCCCAATTTCTTTTTTGCGTTGCTCTGCTACGTAAGCGGCTAATCCAAATAACCCTAAGCAAGATATAAAAATGGCAAGCCCTGCAAACAAGCCGGATAGTTTTCCAATCAATGTTTCAAGTTTAAATTTAGAAGCATAATCTGCATCCGCAAATGAATAATCGTATGGATATTCAGGATCATATTTATTGAAAATAGAAGTTAGCTGCGCTATCGCGTCCTGCGTTTTTATACCAGGCGATAATTTATACAACATATTATTCTGCGGCTCGGGCTTACAATAAAACATGGTTGGGTCGGCAGTATTAAAGGGAGAGATCATTAAAGCATCTTTTACAACGCCTGCAATCGTATATTCTTTATCGAACATTTTTATTTTTTGACCAACCGGGTTTTTAAGGCGTAATCGATTAATGGCTGTTTCATTAAATATGACGCTTGTTGAATCATTACTTCCGGCAAAATTTCTGCCTTCTTTAATATCCATTCCTACCGTTTTAAAATAATCATCGCTTACAAAAATATTTCCCATTTCTACGGTTTCTCCTGCATTCTTGCCAGGCCAGTAATCAATATCTGTATGCCACCACACGCCAGTTGCAGGGCTTGTAGAAGTTGTTACTGATTCGGCAATGCCTTTTTGGATCAATTCGTTTTTAAGTACCGTATAATTTTTACTTAGATCTACGTCCATATTTGTCGACATCAGCCTGTTTAAATCATAACCTGTAGGCCGGTCTTTTGCATAATTTACCTGCTGATAAATAATCACGGTGCTTATGATCAGTGCAATAGAACAACTGAATTGCACTACCACCAAAATCCTTCTCGAAAGCGATGAAGATTTCCCGGGCGTCGTGGTTCCCTTCAAAACTATTACCGGATTAAATGAAGAAAGATAAAAAGCAGGTCGGGCACCCGCAAGTAACGCTGTAAGTATGATACATCCAATCATCAACAACCAAAAATATACGTTTGTATAAGGTATGCTGATGCGTGTTTCTGTAAGTGTATTAAAAGAAGGCAATGCAAATTGTACAAATAGTAATGAAAAAATGAAAGATATAAGCGTAAGTAAAAAAGCTTCTGAGAGAAATTGAATTACAAGGTCTTTTCGTTGCGAGCCGATTGCTTTTCTGACACCCACTTCTTTGGCTCTTTTTTCTGAGCGGGCTGTGGTAAGATTAATGAAGTTGATACAGGCAATGATTAATACCAATAGGCCGATGATGGAAAACATATTTACATATTCCAAAAAGCCAGGCGTATCTTTTCCGTTTACATAGTTAGAATACAAATGCCAACGCGCAATAGGCTGAAAGGTTACATAAGAATTCATCGCGTTGGTACTGCCTGTCTCTGTATGTTCAATGTTCCTGATCTTAGGCGCTACCTGCGCATAAGTAATGCCTGGCTTTAGCTTTATGAAAATCTGTAGGCTATTACTGCCGAAATAGCTTGCACCATCGCTCTGCTGTTCGGGATGAGTTTGTTGGAGATAGGTAAAGGGAACTACAAAATCGAGATCCACTGAAGAATTTTTTGGAATATCTTTTATGACGCCCGTTACCTGTAAATTATTTTCGTTGTCAAAACGAACCATTTTATTAACCGGATCTTCATTTCCAAAAAGCGCCTTTGCCAATTTCTGTGTAATCACGATTGAGTAAGCATCTTTAAAAACGGAGTTAGCATTTCCTTTGATAAATGGATATTGAAATATTTTAAAAAAATCGGTACCGGCTATTGCTCCGGCGGTATATAATTTTTTATCACCTACCATTAATCCGTGTTTATCCATCCAGTCGGATGGGGCCACATATTCTATTTCGGGAATTTGATTTCGCAGTGTATTGGCAAGCTTTAAAGACGTTGTTTGAAAAGTAAGGGTATCTCCATTACTATTAAAATTGCGCTGCACGCGGTATACCGATTGGTATTCCGGTAAAAATTTGTCATAACTATATTGATTGTACACCCAAAGACCGATCAATAATGCAACCGCCATTCCTATAGCAAGGCCCAAAACATTTAAAGTACTATACCCGATATTTCTTACAATATTCCGCCATGCGGTTTTGAAATAATTTCTGATCATTTTATTTTCGTTTATTGATAACTGTTATGTATAGTAAACCAACAAATAACTTGAATTTTCATTTTCATATTTTTCATTTTCACATTAGCTAATTACCACATTATCGAATTGGCTAATCACTCACTTCTCAGACTTTTTACCGGATTCGCCATAGCCGCTTTTATTGCCTGGAAACTTATTGTTAGTAGGGCAATTGCGATTGAAACTACTCCTGCAACTGCGAAAATCCACCAGGCTATATTAATTCTGTAAGCAAAATCTGAAAGCCATTTTGTCATCAGCCACCATGCAATTGGTGTGGCGATAATGATTGAAAGTATCACAAGCTTTAAGAAATCGGCAGTCAATAAACTGGTAATGCCGGAGATACTTGCACCCAGGACTTTGCGGATGCCAATTTCTTTTGTCCGTTGTTCTGCAGTGAATGCCGACAGTCCTATTAATCCTAAACATGCGATGAAGATCGCCAGTAAAGAAAAGACTGTTGCTGTATTTGCAGTATGTTGCTCTGAAGCATATAAGTTTTGAATATGCTTGTCCAGGAATTGATAATCGAATGCGGTGTTTGGTAAATCTTTTCTAAATAAGTCCTGTAATTGTTGTATCAATTGTGGCAGGTTCTGGGTATTATATCTCACTAATAATGTTCTTAGGCCTTCAGGTGCGCCATTCATTTCATAATAAACGTATCCGCCAATTTCATCCTTTAAGGAATGGTAATTGAAATTTCTTACCACACCAGTTATAATTGATTTGTCAGCCATTTCTGTTAAGATAGATTTTCCTATAGCATCCTGCGGATTGTTGAATCCTAAATATTTGGCAACAACTTCATTGATCAGGGTATAGCAGGTGCTGTCGCCATTTGCAACGGTTTGTGGTAAGGCGGTGCCGGCAAGTAGTTTTAATTGCATCGTTTCTACTACAGATCCATCGGTGTGACAGGTTTTTACAGGAAGTCCTTCTTTGTCAGTTGATAGTTTGCGAACTGATCTACCACTTTCACCATCTCCCGGAATGGATTGTATTGCCGAAACACTTTCAACGTTTGCGATAGATTTTAAATCACTTATTGTTGTATTAATCTCTTGTTTGTTTTGCGCAGATTTTATAGAAAGAGCAACAACTCCTGTCGGGTTATATCCTAAATCTTTATTCCTGATAAATTGCATTTGCCGGTATATAATAATAACCGCAACAATTAATATAACCGAAGATGCAAACTGAAATACCACTAATACTTTCCTTATTACGTCTGCTATTGAATGTTTTTGTTTTGATTTATTCATCAATACCAACGGCGAAATACGCGACAGGGAAAATGCCGGGTAACTTCCTGCAACAATGGTTACTATCAGCCAGATAAAGAATACGCTCAATAGAATAGTCTTCGTAAGTAAAGCAGTACTGTCTAAAGTCACTCCGGCAATCCTTTGGAATACCGGCATGAAAACGAACGCTAACACATATCCTATTATGATCGCGATAAATGAAAGCAGCCCCGTTTCCACATAAAAAAACATCAGCATTTGCCGTACATTGGCACCTAAAACTTTGTTTACGCCAACGCCCTTTGCACGCTTTTGGGAACGAGCTGTAGCCAGGTTCATGTAGTTGATACAAGCAATCAGTAATATTAATAAAGACAAAAACAGCAACGCCTTTACGCTACTGATACTTCCATATTTTGACGAATAGCCTTGTCTTAAATCTGCAGAATATAAATGAATTTTAGATAGTGGCTGCAACAAAAATTTCGTGTAATACTGATCATCTTTCTTCACATATTTATCAATAAGGCCAGTGGCAAGTTTTTGTACCTGGTCAATATTTGCATTTGGTTGCAGCAGGCAATACGTTTCAAAGCTGGCGTTACTCCACGATACATTTTTACCCATCCATGAATCCATAATATTATAGATCATATCACAATCAATTGTGCTGTTTTCCGGAAGGTCTTTGTATACACCTGTAACATGTAAAGTATCCCTGCTATTTACATAAATAATTTTTCCAAAAGCGGGTTCATTGCCAAACAATCTTTCTTTTGCAGATTGGGAAAGAACAATAGATTTTGGCTGAGAAAAAGCCGTGAGCGCATTGCCCTGGATAAAATGGAAATCAAATATCCTGAAGATGCTGGAATCGGCCAGGTATAATCCTTTTTCAACAAAATTTTTATCGCCTGTTTGCAAAGATGCCGTTGCACCGAAATCATCTTTGATCAACCTGGTTTCCATTTTTACCTGAGGAATATTCTGAAGAAGCGCCGGACCGACTGCATTGGGCAATTCTGCCCATTTTTCATAGTTGTAGTCGGCTGTTGTTTCCATGTTAACCCGATAAATATTTTCCGAATTTTTATACATTCGGTCGAAACTCAATTCATGTGAAACGTAAGCAAACAGGATAATGCAAACACCTAGACCAATTGCCAAACCAGCTATGTTCAAAGTTGTAAAAAGCTTATTTGCTCTTATATTCCTTAGTGCAGTTTTAAAATAATTTTTGAACATTATCTGAATTGTATTTTTATAATTAAACGCTTTTTATTATTACTTAAATTCTTCGTCTCAGTAAACAAACAAATAAACTGCATTTCCATTTTTCTATTTTTTAGATTTTCTCGTTTGCACATTAGTATTTATTCACTCCTCAAACTCTTCACAGGATTAGCTATTGCCGCTTTTATCGCCTGGAAACTGACCGTGATCACCGC
>JBDTJV010000094.1:0-4137 GCA_039935675.1 Ginsengibacter sp.
GAATTCACTCTTTAATTGATTCCGCATGCCCAATCGTTCAGTTTCCTTAATGTCAAATTAGTAGATCCAGGATCTCCACGTCCTAAATCGTACATCAGACATCCTACATCATACTCTCCCATTTCCCTTCCTGTCCTTTTGTCTTATTTTTTTTGTTAGCATAATATTTGGAACTTCACCGCTTTAAAATCGTTATTGCACAAAATAAAATTTATGAATACAGGTAAAGAATTTGAAAAATATGCTGTGATGCACAGAGGTATCAGCAGCAATACGCTGGATGGATATATCAAACATAATATCACCAATCTAACACCTAATATCATCGAGGAAAGGCCAATGAACGTAGCAGTGATGGACGTTTATAGCCGTTTGATGATGGACAGGATCATTTTTTTAGGATACCCGGTAAATGATGAGGTAGCCAATATTATTATCGCTCAATTATTGTTTTTGGAAAGTACTGACCGTACAAGAGACGTACAACTTTATATTAATTCTCCAGGAGGTGGTGTATATGCAGGACTGGGATTATACGATACCATGCAGTTTGTAAATCCTGATATTGCTACTATTTGTACAGGAATTGCCGCAAGTATGTCAGCCGTATTAATGGCTGCAGGCGCTCCCGGCAAAAGAAGTGCTTTGAAACATTCACGTATCATGATGCATCAACCAAGCGCAGGTGCGGCAGGACAAGCTTCCGATGTAGAGATCACTGTGAACGAAGTACGGAAAATGAAGCATGAACTGTACGAGATCCTTAGTAATCATACGGGGCAGACTATTGAAAGAATCGCCAAAGACAGTAACCGTGATTTCTGGATAACTGCTGACGAAGCCAAAGAATATGGTTTAATAGACGAGGTTCTTGTCACTAATTCAAGAAAATTAAAAAAATAAGATTACCGAATAAAAAATAAAATATGAATTTTTATAAAAATAATTTAAGGCGTTTTGAGCAGGAGGAACCTGAAGCACCCGTTCCTGAAAATCCTATTGAAAAGATGATGGGTGGAATGATGTTTGATAAAAAATTTATGGAGCAGCGCAAAGTGTTTCTGTGGGGCGAAGTTCATGATAAGAGCGCACAGGAAATTACCAACAGGTTGCTTTACCTTGAAGCTATGGCACCTGGCAAAGAGATTACCTTTTACATCAATAGCCCCGGAGGTGTTATCACCAGCGGAATGGTGATTTATGATACCATGCAAATGATCTCTTCACCAGTGAGCACCGTGTGTATGGGAATGGCCGCCAGCATGGGAAGCATTTTATTAAGCGGCGGCGAAAAAGGAAAGCGTTTCATTTTCCCTCATGGAGAAGTAATGATCCACCAGCCGAGCGGCGGCGGACAGGGAACCAGCGCAGACCTGGAGATTATGGCCGTACAAATACAAAAGGCCAAGCAGTTGGGTGCCCAGATTCTGGCTGACAATTGCGGCCAGACTTACGATAAAATAATGGAAGATTTTGACCGCGATTATTGGATGGATGCAGAAGAAAGTAAAAAATATGGTATAGTCGACGGAATATTAAATAAATTCTGATGCATCATTTCGACAGTATTTGCTGTCATTACTATTAGATAAAAATTAGCCTTTTGTTTTTTAACAAATGGGCTAATTTGCAAAAAAAATTATTAAATAACCTCATGGCAAAACAACAAACATTACATTGCTCATTTTGCGGAAGAAGCCGGGACGAAGTAAAAATCCTCATTGCCGGCCAGGAAGGGCACATTTGCGAAAATTGCATAGAACACGCACAAGAAATTATTTTGCAGGAGATCGTTCCCCAGGAAAATACGACTGCATCTAATTATAAACTTTCGGTGAAAAAACCGATGGAATTAAAAAAGTTTTTGGATGAATACGTAATCGGGCAGGACGATGCAAAAAAAGTACTGGCCGTTGCAGTATATAATCACTACAAACGCCTTAATCAAAAAATAGATAGTGATGTTGAAATTGAAAAAAGCAACATTATTATGGTCGGCGAAACCGGCACAGGAAAAACATTACTGGCTAAAACAATTGCCCGCATTTTGAATGTTCCTTTTGCCATCGTTGACGCTACTGTTTTTACGGAAGCAGGATACGTAGGAGAAGATGTAGAGAGTATTTTAAGTCGTCTTTTGCAGGTTTGCAACTTCGATGTAAATGCTGCCCAAAAGGGCATAGTTTATATTGATGAAATTGATAAAATAGCCCGCAAAAGTGATAATCCAAGTATTACCCGCGATGTTAGTGGCGAAGGTGTTCAGCAAGGATTGTTAAAATTACTGGAAGGGACAGAAGTGCTCGTGCCGCCACAAGGCGGACGAAAGCATCCTGAACAAAAGCTGGTCAAAGTAAATACCAGTAATATCCTCTTTATATGCGGAGGTGCTTTTGATGGTGTCGACAGGTTAATTGGACGCAGGATTAATACAAATGCTATTGGTTTTAGTGTTAATAAAGAATTACAGGAATATCAAAGAAAGAATTTATTACAATTTGTAAATGCCCAGGATCTGAAATCCTTTGGATTGATCCCTGAATTGCTGGGAAGACTTCCTGTGGTTACTTATTTAAATCCGCTTGATGCCATTACATTGAGAAATATTCTGACTGAGCCCAAAAATTCGCTCATTAAACAATACAAAAAGTTATTTGAGCTGGAAGGTATTAACCTGGTGATTGAAGACGATGTATATAATTTTATGGTAGAAAAAGCGATGGAATACAAATTGGGTGCACGTGGATTAAGAAGTATTTGCGAAAGTATTCTTACTGATGCTATGTATGAATTGCCTTCTCAGAAAGTAAAAATATTTACTGTTACTAAAGAATATGCAGAGCGCAAATTCAGCATCAGCAAATTAAGCATGCTAAAAGTGGCCTGATTTATTAATTTATCAATTATTAAAAGAATTGAAAGCGTCAATATTGGCGCTTTTTTTATTTTGCAAATGCAATTGCAAACTTCTTTTCACTTTTTAATATTTGGGTTTAATATTACCTGAAAATCAGGAAGTAAAAATCTGCAAATTTATTGGTTCACTATGGAATTTTTAAATTTTTGGAATGATAAAATTCTTATTCGAATGTAATGCTGTAAAAAAATCGGGTAAATATTGTAGATCAAATTACTGATAAAAATAAAAATCGCCCAACCATACAAATTCTGAAAACAGGCATATCCGTTTATTAATACAAAAAAGAAACAAAGCATAAAATGAAACCTTTCAAACATATAGGTTTGTTGAAAAAGTTGTCGGGCAGATAATTTTTTTTGCGACAAAAATTTATATTCAGGGAATTTTTTTCGAATGATCTTATTTACCAAAGTACCGTTTTGGGTAAATTTATTAATAAATCTCACGCCGGCTTTCCGATAAAAATTAACCATATTTGGTGACTGAAAAAGATTAAAAAAAGATCGCGGAAGAAAAACAGGAACGAGGCTGATCATTAAGAAAATAATTAAATTTTTTACAGTTAAATAATCATAACAGAATAAAGCAACAGGAAATAAAAAAATTACAGACCAAATTATGTTTGGAATCATATTGTAAGCTTGAACAATCCTTTTAATTTTTGCTTCCTGCTTTCTATCCATTCTTTTTAATTTAGGTTTAATTCCTTACGTGTTTCTCTCTCTTTGAATGGTCAGTTCCAAAATTTATCGATAAAAGTAAAATTTTTGATTAAAATATTTGCACCTCAATTACTATTTATCGATCAAATAAACCAATGAACTATTTTTGTTACAATGAATCAATATTTTAAAATAGGAAAAATAGCAGCCACCTTTGGCGTGGATGGACAATTAATTCTGCAGCACAGTCTTGGAATAAAAACAGCTCTCAAAGGTTTGGAAACGATTTTTATTGAAGAGAAAAAAGAATCTTTTATCCCCTATTTTATCACAGCTGCCAAAATAAAAAACGAGAAGGAAATCTTCATTTCACTGGAGGGAATTATCTCCAAAGAAGCAGCCCATTTCCTGGTAAAAAAAGAAACCTGGCTAAGCGAAAAAGATTTTAAGAAATTTGCGGGCGCATCTTCGCCCATTTCATTTCTCGGGTTTACCATCGTGAATGACAAAAAGGAATTAGGTGAAGTAATCGAAGTGATCGAACAACCCCATCAG
>JBDTJV010000095.1:0-6011 GCA_039935675.1 Ginsengibacter sp.
CTTTTTTCTAATTCCAATCCTATTTGTTCTATTTCTTTCTCCAATGCCTGCACTTTTTCAAAGGCACTTAGTGCCACTTGCAGAATTGAATCTTCAGTGTCAAAACTCAAAAGGTCCTGGTGAAGAAAACCAATCGTGGTTTCCTTTCCCTTTTCAACCGTCCCAATGGAAGGAAGGAATTGATTGGTTAATACTTTTAATAAAGTGGATTTTCCTGTTCCGTTATAACCGATGAGCCCAATCCTTTCGTTTGGCTGTATATGCCAGGTAGCGTCTTGGACAATTACCCTTGCTCCAAACTCGAACGTGACATTCTGTAATCCTAATAACATTTTAAAATAAAAAAATTAATAATGAATAAAAAGCATTGCCTGCTTTTTAAAATTGTGCAAAATTACTAAAATTTAGGGCA
The DNA here is from genome assembly GCA_039935675.1 of Ginsengibacter sp. Taxonomy (GTDB): domain Bacteria; phylum Bacteroidota; class Bacteroidia; order Chitinophagales; family Chitinophagaceae; genus Ginsengibacter. Next base: position 413 of record JBDTJV010000095.1, read on the forward strand.
TTTTAGTATTAAGGAAGTCAATATAAACGTAGGTTGAATGTTAATTGATCCAATACAAAGTGATAAACGTGGATCATATTGATTTTTTAATCAGAGAGATCGCGATTATAAAAGTCCTATTAAGAAGTTAAAATAGTGCTCAAAAGGAAAACCTCTTTCCTTCAAATAAAAATATTTTGTTTTACTGATTGAATTTTCTGACTAATCCAAACCCACTTATTTTGCAGGAGTAATCACTATATTTCTAAAATCAATTGGTCCGTGATCTCCTTGCAAAAGTATTGGACCTGGCTCTCCTTCATCACTATTAATTGCGCCTCCTGTTATCCCGGGAATTGCCTGGTTGCAGATGATCATTTTACCATTTGCAACAATCGTAACCATTCTGCCGATAAGTGTAACATCAAAAGATTGCCATTCTCCCGGAGCTTTTCCTACCATTTCGGAGGGAGTTAAAAATCCATAAACACCGCCAAGCAATACATCAGACGGTTCTTGATCATCACTATCAATTATCTGGATTTCATATCTTCCCCGCAGGTATACGCCGCTATTGCTTTCTTTTGGATAACGGAATTCAATATGCAATTTAAAATCATTGAAAACCTGGTTGGTAACAATATTGGACCCGGAATGAGGACTTCTCAAGAGACCGGATTCAACTTTCCATTGATTTTTTCCTGTAGCGTGCCACTCATTCATATTGGTTCCATCAAAAAGATGAATAGGTTTTCCCCAAACAGGTGGGCTTTTTCGCCTAAGCGAAGGAGCTCTTTTACCTACCCATTCATGTTTTTGTCCATTGCTGAAAATCATTGTACCGGTCAAAGAATCACCTTGTAAAGTACCTTCGACATAAAGATCATTCGGCTCAGATTCCCACTGTGGAGGAATGGAGAAACTCATCTTACCATCCTTAATATTAATTCTTGAGATAGGCCGTGCACTTCCGCCCATTCCCACAAAGCGGCCCACCAGCATTTCCAAACCAGAGTGTCTTACTTCCAGCCATGATGGATACATTTTGCCATCTATATTTATTGTAATATCCCATTTGCCCTGGATGGCGAGTGTGTCATATTCAGACATCGGTGTGGCTGCCGCTTTGGTTGAATTAATGTTCATATTAATAAAAATTAGAAAGGATAAAATGAAGAAAATCCATTGTTTCGAAATAAATATATTTCTTTTCATAAACTATTTTATTTTGTCATAAAAGAATTTTCAAATTAACAAAAAAGTATGAGGATATCTTATCTTCTTCAAAAAAAGTAATTATTTTTTAGATATTAACAAAATGTCCCAATTCTTGATCAAAACAAGGGTTTTGCCATGGATAAGTAAAAATTAACAATTAAATTATATTTATAACTAAATATGTTTTAATTTTCCACTCAACTCATAAGCAGTTAGTTTTGGTAAAGTGCCCCTGTTCTCTACAGGGGCACTCTAGTTTTTAGAAAAGTAATAAACTGATTTTCGCTAAAAAAATTCAGTTCTTACATCGAAGGTTCAAAATGTTAAAAGTCCCATTTTTTCACAAGATGAAATTCCCCATTAAATGTCGATTTACTGTGCATTAAAAGAAGGCCTGGCTCAAAATATGCCTCCTTTTATTAAAGTATTTATTAATACTGTGAATATTCTTCGATAATTAAATATTAGATAATAAAATATTTCTCACTAATCTTGACAAAATTATGATCTTTGCAAATTGTGAAAATAGAAATTGAATGATCAATAGTACCCCCCTTTCTTTGTTGATTATTGAAGATAATCCTGGCGATTATATATTACTAAAAGAGCAACTCCGGCAAATGCAATTGCCGGTAAAAGAAGTAGTACATGCCATGAATATGGAAATGGTTCCATTAATAATTAAAGACAATATTTTTGATATTGTGCTTCTTGATCTTTCACTGCCAGACAGCAATGGAATTGATTCTGTAATCACAATCGATCGTTTATTACCAAAAACTCCCATCATCGTATTGTCAGGTTTTTCTTCTCTTGAATTAGCAACTGAAACAATTTCCCTTGGCGCCCAGGATTATTTGGTAAAGGGAGAATTTGATGCAAAACTGATGGCCAAAACCATACAATATAGTATAGAAAGAAAAAGGACACTCGAGAATCTTCGTTTGAGTAATGAACGGTACGAGCTAATCAATAAAGCAACCCTGGATACCACGTGGGAATATAATTTTGAAACAAATATTGGCCAATGGGGCGAAGGATTTGTCAATACTTTTGGATATTGGGATGAAAATCTCTTTTTTGATCGTGATGGGTGGCAAAAGATGATCCATCCGGATGACCTTGCCCGGGTACTGAAAAATTTAAATTTTCATTTTAAAAATCATTTGAGAAACTGGCAGGATGAATACCGTTTCAAAGCGGCTAACAGCACTTATAAAGATGTATTTACCCGTGGTTATTTTGTATACGGCACAGATGGCGGAGTTTCGAGGATCTTTGGTGCGATGACCGATATTACCCAGCGCAAAAAACTCGAAAAAGAATTGGCTTTGCAGCAATTAAGCCAGCAAAAATTAATTACAGAAACGACTATAAGCGCCCAGGAAAAAGAAAGAAATGAATTAGGAAAAGAACTACACGACAATATCAACCAAATACTTGCTTCCGCTAAAATTTATATAGGCATCGTTCGAAAAGACCGTACAAACGCGCAGGAATTGTTAGACAAGAGTCATGAATATATTAACTACGCGATAGAGGAAATACGTAAGTTATCAAAGTCACTGGTTTCTCCTTCAATAGGAGATATCACGCTCCAGGATGCATTGAAAGATTTGGTAAATGAAGTGAATATTACAAATACGATCAAATTGGAATTAAATTACAACGTAGACCCCGGCAAGATGATAGATGATAAAAAGGAACTAATGCTTTACCGGATAGTGCAGGAACAGATAAATAATATGCTCAAACATTCTCATGCAAAAAATGGCCTTATTTGGATGAAAACCGAAGGATCTGATCTTTGTCTTACGATTTTAGATGACGGGGTAGGATTTAATAAAGAGGAAAAACGGAAAGGAATCGGTTTACAAAACATTACGAGCAGGATTGAGTTCTATTCGGGTAAAATGATTATCACCTCTTCTCCGGGACAGGGTTGCAAATTTGATATTAAGATTCCCCTGTAAAATCTTTCCATTATGTTATTTTTATTAGATTTTACAGCAAATCTAACCCTCCATTTACACGGTTAACTTTATAGTTGCTACCTTTGCGATCCCAAAAAATTTAAGAATTTAAAAAACATGGTTGACCTTAAAGATTTTGATGCCGATTCGGTGGGCAATGCTAACAGCGGCATCTTTGGATTACCTTTTACTGAAGAAGAGGCAAAACTTATATTATTACCAGTTCCCTGGGAAGTTACAGTAAGCTACAAAGCTGGAACAGCAAGGGCTACAGAGCGAATCTGTAAAGCAAGCCTACAGGTAGATCTGCTGGATGAAACTACTGACAATGCGTGGAAAAAAGGTATTTTTATGCGCCAGGTAGATAAGAATATCTTAATGAAAAGTGATTACCTAAGAAAAGAAGCAGAGTTATACATTAATTATATTTCAGAAGGAGAACAGCTTTGTGATAATAAATTCATGCAAAAAGTCTTGCATGAGATCAATGAAGGAAGTGATTTCCTGAACGAATGGGTATATGAACAGACAAAAGAATTACTAGTAGATCAAAAGCTGGTGGGCATTATCGGCGGGGATCATAGTTCACCTTTTGGTTACTATAAAGCGCTCGCAGAAAAACACGGGCATTTTGGTATTTTACAAATAGATGCACATTGCGATTTGAGATGTTGTTATGAAAATTTGAAATATTCTCACGCATCCATAATGTATAATACGCTTGAGAAAATTCCCCAGGTTTCTAAGTTAGTTCAAGTTGGTACCCGTGACTATGCAACGGTCGAATTAGATTATATAAGGAATCATCCCGGCAGGGTTGTAACTTATTTCGATAATGATATCAAAGAACGTCTTTATGAAGGAGAAACATGGAAAGGAATCGTGGACGAGATGATCACTCATCTTCCGGAAAAAGTATATATCAGTTTCGACATTGATGGACTTGATCCTAAATTATGCCCAAACACAGGAACGCCTGTTCCTGGAGGTTTTGAAACGCAGCAGGTTTATTATCTATTCAAAAAGATCCACCAAAGTGGAAGGCTAATAATCGGTTTTGATTTAAATGAAGTAGGCGTAAGTACGAATGATTGGGATGAAAATGTAGGCGCCAGGGTTTTATTCAATTTATGCAATCTGCTGATTGCTTCAAACGAAAAGCATGCAACAGTTTGAAATTATTCTAAAAAATGATAAAATAAAATCTTATCGTGGAATCGCGCTATTCATTCTTTTGCTTAACATTGCCGTTTTTATCTTTCTATTATTTTACGATCAATACCGCTATGAAGCCGCATCAGCAATTTTACTGATTGGTATATACATCTTTATGCGCTTGTATTTTATTCGCAAATACAACCAGGGAAACTATCTTGACCAGGTTTTACTTTTTGTACTTGCAGGTTGTTGGTTCGGGATGCAAAACTATTTCATGGTTTTCCTACTTGTCATTTTAGGTATTTTGTACCACCTTTCCCTGCAGAAATTGCTCTTTGTTTTCACCACTGAGAAAATCAGTAAAATGAATTTTCCCGTAAAAGATTTTAATTGGAACCTGTTTAATAATGTGATATTGAAAGATAATATTCTTACACTCGATTTTAAAAATAACCGCCTCATCCAGGCAGAAATTGATAAAAGCCTCGAGATCAATGAAAGGCAATTTAACTCCTTTGCGCAATCACAACTTAAATAATAAAAGGAATATTGGCAGCTTTGGAATAAAATTTTTACACAATGAAACATTCTCCTTTTCTTTTATATTCGGATGGCAATGGAAATATTTTTGAAGACCGCACACTTTATGTTTGTGGTAGAAGCGGTTGGGATGCGATCCCGGTAGAAAAAGAAGAATGGATTGAACTCCCCCCTGGAGGCCAGATGTATGAATTACCCAATCGTCGTGGAATTGGTATCGATGTAAACTCCGGCGAAATGAGATTGTGTGAAAAAGGATGGGCTGTTGCCGCTTTTATTCCACCAGCGTTTACTGGCACTTATCTCGCAGCTTATGAAACATTGCCTGGCGCAGAAACCCTTCCCTTATTTTGTTATACTGCAGCGGGATGGTACAACGAAAAATTTTATGTAACAGCTGTAAGAATTGAGAAAGACATCAGGCAGGAAAGTGAAGGTTTCGTAGAAGAAAAGATTGAAGATGGTGTAAAAAATTTATTAGTTACTTATAAGCATAACCGTTTGGTTCAGCATCTCGCTAATAATTGTTGTTTGACCTATCACTGCCCTGCTGCAAGAAATTTTTTTATGGGAAGATGGGAATGCCCGGTTCCAAGTTCACCTGCATGTAATGCCAATTGTATTGGTTGTATTTCATTTCAGCCACAGGAAGAAGATATCACTTCTACACAAGACAGGTTGACCTTCAAACCAACTGCCGAAGAAATTGTTGAATACACAGTTCCTCATTT
>JBDTJV010000096.1:0-3987 GCA_039935675.1 Ginsengibacter sp.
CATTGGTGTAACTATATGAACAATGATTTTTTTTCCGGGAATAGTAATCGTGTAATTTTTTTTGGAACTGTCAACAGTAATATGATAGTCTGCCGGGTTATTTTTATACACCTTCTTAATTTCAGGGTACCAGTTTTTCCAATTGTCTATATGAAGAATCTGCAGAAATGTATTGTCAAAAGTGGCGTCAATATTTATAGTAGCATTTTGAGAAACGGGATAAAATGAGGCGACAACGGCAACAAGGATAATTAATAAACCGACAACAACCTTTTTTCTCATTTTTTAAAAAATACTTAAAAAGTATGCCGGTAAAGATAGTTTGAAATAACATTACATTTGTTTCTTAAATTATAATATGAATCATTTTAATCAAAATTTTACCAGTAAACCTACAAATACATTATATTTTTATTTTGATTTTAAAGGACAAGAAAACAAGTAATCTTTTCCAAAAACAAAACCTCAAAAACTTCTTAAAGAAATATCAAATTATAGCTGGCCGAATCATGTTTCAAAATAAACTCTTTCAAATCCTGTGTCTCTTTTCCATAATCGGGATCCTATTTTTTGGCAGTTGCACCCGCAAGAAGGCTGTTAGTCCTATATTCCAGGTCCTTGACCATAAAACAACCGGCCTTGATTTCACCAACAAATTGGTTCCCACAAGCGATTTTAACGCACTAAAATATATGTATTTCTACAATGGTGCCGGAGTAGCCGCGGGAGATTTCAATAATGATGGGAAAATTGATTTATTTTTTGCCTCTAACGAAGGGGACAATAAAATTTATCTAAACAGTGGAAATTTGAAATTCAAAGATGTAACAGCCGAAGCTCATATTCCGCAGGATAGTGGTTGGTCAACGGGGGTTTCAGTTGTCGATATAAATAATGATGGATTGCTCGATATTTATATTTGCAGAGCAGGCGATTTTGAAAAACATCATAGTAAAAATCAGTTGCTGATCTGCCAGGGTATTGATAAAAACGGCGTTCCATTTTATAAAGATGAAGCACACGAATACGGCCTCGATTTTTCAGGTTACAGCACACAGGCAGTGTTTTTTGATTACGACGGAGATGGGGATCTGGATATGTTTTTATTAAATCATTCTGTTTTTGAAAACGGTACGGTTGGTTCAAGAGAAATGCTTTTAAAGAAGCAGGTTCCGGTATCAGGTAACAGGCTTTATCGTAATGATGGCAAAGGTCATTTTACGGATGTAACCGCATCTTCCGGAATCTATAGCTCTGTCCTGGATTATGGATTAGGTGTTTCAGTGGCAGATATTAATTTGGATGGCTACCCTGATATTTACATCGGTAATGATTTTCATGAAAGTGATTATTTATATATTAACCAGCATAACGGCACTTTTAAAGAAGAAATCAGGGATCATATTCAACATACCAGTAAATACTCGATGGGAGTTGATGTAGCCGATGCAAACAATGACGGCTATCCGGATATTATCAGCCTGGATATGCTTGCTTCTGATCCTGTAATTTTAAAGCGATCTCTCGGCGATGACGACCAGGATCTTTTTAATCTCAAGACAGGATTAGGCTATTACTATCAATACCCGAGAAATAATCTTCAGTTAAACCGGCGAAATGGAATGTTCAGTGAAATCGGTTTGTATTCCGGCATTGCAGCTACAGATTGGTCATGGTCTGCCTTGTGGATGGATTTTGATAACGATGGTTTAAAAGATCTATTTGTTTCAAACGGTATTCCAAGGAGATTAAATGATATTGATTATATAAATTATGTTTCCAACAGTGACATCCAGCAAAAATTCGAATCCGATAATTTGAGTAAAAAAGATATCGACGTGCTCAATAATTATCCACAAATAAAAATTTACAATAAATTTTTCAGAAATACTGGAAACATGTTATTTAAGGATCTGGAAGACCAGATCGGTAATGACGAGTTAACTTTTTCAAATGGCGCTGTGTATGCAGACTTAGACAACGATGGCGATGAAGATGTGGTTGTTAATAATATTGATGATGCAGCACTCCTTTATGAAAATAAAACCAATGATAAAACTGATTCATCAAAAAATAAAAATTTTGTTGAAGTAAAATTGCACGGTTCAGCTAAAAATATTAATGCAATAGGGTCGAAGATTGTTTTGTATTGCGGGAAAGAAATCCGCACTTATGAAAAATACCCTGTTCATGGTTTTTTGTCTTCAATGGAAATTCCAATACATATTGGCCTTGATAAGACTCAAATCGATTCTGCATTTTTAATATGGCCGGATAATACATTTCAAAGAATTGAATTAAAACCTCTAAATCATTTAATAACCTTTTCGTATAAAACGGGCTTGCCAAAATTTGATTATAATTATATTACCAATTTTAGGAAAAATCCGGTCAGGCCAATGGAAGATATTACCGCAAAAGTTGGTTTAAAATATAAACACGTAGAAAATAATTTCCAGGAGTTTAACATTGAACCTTTGATGCCGCATACGGTCTCTACCGAAGGGCCCGCGCTAGCAGTTGGTGATATCAATCATGATGGTTTGCAGGATGTGTTTATCGGCGCTTCTAAAAACGAAAAAAATGCACTGTTTATGCAGACGGCAGATGGAAAATTTAAAAAATTATCAGAACCGGATTTGGAAAATGATAGTTCTTATGAAGACATTAGTGCTTGCTTTGCCGATGTGAACGGTGACGGTAATCCGGACCTCGTCATTGCAAGTGGCGGCGACGAATCATACGGTAAAAATCCTTTATTGTCGCCCAGAATTTATATAAATGATGGAAAGGGAAATTTCTCAAAATTGAACAATGCATTTGACAATTTGTTTGTAAATGCTTCCTGCGTTGTAGCCTCGGATTTTAATGGAGATGGAAAAATTGATTTATTTATCAGCGGAAGATCAGTTTCGGGACATTATGGCGAAATTCCACAATCTTATCTTTTAGAAAATGATGGAAAAGGGCATTTTAAAGATGTTACAGATCAAAATGCAAATGGGTTGTCTCATATCGGAATGGTAACAAATGCCGTTTGGGTTGATTTAAACAAAGATGGAGAAAAAGATTTGATCGTTTCTCTTGAATGGGGCGGAATTATTGCCTTTATCAATCATCATGGAGTTTTTACAAAAAAGGTATTAACAGATAAAAAAGGCTGGTGGAATTTTATATTGCCAGTTGATGTAAACAACGATGGAAATATTGATCTAATTGCGGGAAACCTTGGATTGAATAGCCGCTTAAAAGCTTACGATAAAGAACCTGTTAAAATGTATTACAATGATTTCGGTGACAATGGAAATAAAGAGCAAGTCATTTCTTATTATCTTGATGGAAAGGAAATCGAATTTGCGAATATGGCCGATCTTCAAAAACAAATCCCGCTCATAAAAAAAAGATTTCCTTTCGCAAAGGATTTTTCGAAAGCGACTCTACAGGATATTTTTACAAAAGACAAATTAGAAAGCGGAAGTATTTTCACTGCTAATTATTTTGCGAATGCTATCTTAATAAATGATGGTCATTTAAATTTTAAAGTAGAAGAAATGCCCTGGCAGGCGCAGTTATCACCCTTTAAAACTGCTGTCATTGTAGATGCAAATGGAGATAATCTTCCGGATATTTTTTTAGCCGGCAATTATTTTGAAAACGATGTGCAGATGGGAAGGAATGATGCTGATTATGGAACTATTTTAGTGAACAAAGGAAATGGAAAATTTGAGGCGAACACTTTAAATGGTTTGCAAATAAAGGGGCAGGTGCGCCATATTGAAAAAATCAATATTGGAAAAAAAGAAGCATTTATTGTTGCAAAAAACAATGATAGTACAATGGTGATTCAATTTGGTGATCAGATTAAAAAGTAATTTTTTTTTGAATAAGAAATATTTAAATTTATTGTTTTATTGAGAAAAGAAAAGGAAGATCATTTAATAAGCAATATCGTGTAGAATGAATAAGCGACTTTCTGTGTACTTTTCA
>JBDTJV010000097.1:0-4453 GCA_039935675.1 Ginsengibacter sp.
TTTAAAATTCTTTTGTATTCATCCGTCCAGCTACTGGGAGCTTCAAAATCGTGATTTTCCATTGGATACACGGCAAGTTCCCAATTGTTTTTGTGCAATTCTATCAGCCGTTGCGTCACTTTTACAATATCCTGGAAATGCACATTTTGATCTACCATTCCATGGCACATTAGCAGGTGTCCCTCCAAACCATTTACGAAATAAATGGGCGAACTTCTTTTATAAGCAAGACTGTCCTCGTATGCAAAATTTAAAATATTGGAAGTATAACCGTTATTATAATTTGCCCAGTCAGAAACAGAACGAATACCTGCGCCAGCCGCGAATTTTCCGGGAGATTTAAACATGGCCATTAAAGTAAGAAATCCTCCGTAAGACCCTCCGTAAATACCAATCCGGTTTGGATCAACACCAAAATTTTTAACGAGATATGCTGCAGCATCAATATTATCGGTTAAATCTTTACCGCCCATATTACGATAGATTCCCGTGCGCCAATCTCTTCCATATCCTGCGCTGCCACGATAATCCACATCCATCACATAATATCCTTTATCTGCCAGCATATTATTGAACATAAATTCACGGAAATAATAAGTCCACCATTTATCAATATTTTGCAAATAGCCTGCTCCATGTACAAAGATCACCGCGGGTTTATGAATATCCGGATGTTCAGGTTTGTAAACTCTTCCATAAACCATTGCGAAATCTCTTGCAGCAAAGGTTATGATTTGCGGATCGCGCCACGCGTAGGATTTAAATTCTTCACTTTCAGCCTTATTAGTGATCTGTTGCAATTTTCCGCCAGGCTTATTTTCCTGGGTATAAAGTTCCCAGGGTTTATTGGTGTAAGAATAAAGAATGGCAATAGTTTTTTCATCTGGCGAAACGGTTACTTCATTTCCTCCGGTCATCGTTGTGATCCTATCCGTTTTTTTATCACTGATGCGTAACCGGTAAAATTGATGTTGGCCAGGTTCTATTTCATTGGTAGAAAGGTAAAAATATTTCTTATCGTTGGAAAGCTTTGCATCAAGGATTTCATATTTACCTGAAGTGAAAGCTTCCTTTTTTCCTGTTCGCGTATTTACTGCATAAAGATGTGAATAACCGGTTGCTTCTGATTGATACCAGAAATTATCCTCATTGATCCAACCCGTATTCCAAATTCCAGGCCCGTCTATCCATGCACTATCGTGTTGACGATCTAATAATTTTAATTTTTTTTCTGCAGTGTCCCAAAGCATTAGCCAGCGATCCTTATGATCCTGCGAACGAATATCTAAAACTAGATTTTTGCCTTCAGGCGACCATTGGGCCGAAGAAAAATCTACTTCTCGTAAAGCATTTTCTTTTTTGGCACTTTCCCATTCTGCAGGATAGTCTTTTAAGTATTCCGGCAAATCTTTTATGCCTTCAATGGTATTTGTTTTTATTTCCAACACACTGTCATCACTCCGGTCATAAATAAAAAATCTTTCTGTTCCATGTGGTTGTCCCACTTTTTCTCGTCCCGGAATATCTTTTACGTACCCGGATTCCGTGATATAATCCGGGACTATAGTAGATTTTCTTTTGCCTGCGGTCTTATACAATTTGTAGGAAATAAATCTGCCATCCGGGCTTATGTTTACATCTTCGATCCGTGAATTACCTATGTATATTTTCTTCAATCCATTTTGTGGCAGGCTACTATCATATTTTTCGGCCAGTTCTTTTTCATGAGTACGGAAATTCAACACCTGCATCGTTTCCAGTTGTTGTTTTTTTAACCATTTATCTTCAGGTGTCATGCTGTCAGCGTCCTTTTCTTTCTCACCGTTTTCAAAATTGGTAAGTTGTTTAGTTTGCCCGGTACTAATATTCCATGAAAATAAATTCTGGTTATGATTATAAACTATTTCTTTATCACCAAAAGAGAATTGGGGATTAAATTCTGTTTCTTCGGTTTGAGTAACACGAACAGTTTTATCCGGATTGATAGTATGATAAAAAATATCACCGTCGTATTCATAAATATACGCTGTCCTGTCCAGGTTATATACAACACTTCCCGCGCGAATCACAGTTTGTTTTTCAATAACGGTTGCTTTTTGAGGAGTATGATTTCCTGTTGAAATAAAATACAGCGAATCAGCGGGTTCTTTTGCAGGATTCCAGCTGAAGAAAAGACGCGTGCCTTCTGCATTCCAGAAAGGGTCAGATGGAGAAGTGCCCATCCATTTAGGATCGCGCATTATTTTTTCAACAGTAAGTGTATCCAGTCTTTGTTGACAAAAAGATTTTGCAGGAATTAAAAAGAATAAAAGGGAGGTGATTTTTAAAATTCTGATCATCTTGAAAAGCTATAAGTTTAAAATAATTTGGTGAAGGTAAAAAGGAATTCAATGCACAGTAAACAAACAAATAGATGGATTTTCTGTTTACATCAATATATATTCCCAGGGAAACTGTTTTCTTTTCTTAAACCAAAATTGGCAATTTAAAAGATTACGCCTACAGTAAAGCAGCAAATATTTCGTTTTCCTACTTTGATAATTTATTGTAACAAGAAAAAGGGAATTTGTTGCCGGAGGAAAATTATTTTTTATGAATGACCAACTTTCCTTCCAATAAAACATTTTGAAAATCATTTTTGACGGCTTCTGGATTTTTTTGTTCTTCTAGTAGTTCAAACAAGATTTCAGTAGCTTTTTTTGCCTGTTCATAAGGAAATTGTTCGACAGAAGCGAGCGGCGGAAATTCAAGATAATTGGTAATAGGAAGATTAGCGTAGCTTACAAAAACAATATCTTTATTGATCTTCAATTTTGATTTTCTTGCGTAATGGATCGCATCCAGCGCTACATAATCATTTATAGTAACAATAGCAGTTGGCCTAGGTTTTACCTTCAGCAGGTTTTCTACCGCTTCATAAGTTTTTTCCGGTGTGAGATCGGTAGTAACCACAAGCGAAAGATCAATTTTAATCCTTTTTCTTTTCAACACATCCATGTAGGCATTCGTCCGTTCCTTGCAGGATTTCATTTCTTCGGGGCCGTTGATTACACCGATCCTTCTATGACCATTCTTAATTAAAAATTCAATCGCCTGCCGTGTGCCGATCTGAATATCAGAAGAAACCTTATGAACGTTTGGCAGGTCAGGAACCCGGTCAAAAAAAACTATGGGAATATTGTATTTTCCCATTTCTGTGAGGTGATCATAATTTTTGGTATACTTTGATATGGAAACGACCAGACCATCTACGCGTTGATTTTTCATTGCGTTGACGATTTGTTTTTCCTGTTCCACCTCATCATGCGATTGGCCGATAAGAACGCTGTATTTGTTTTTTTTGGCTACATCTTCAATTCCATTAATTGCCTGCGAAAAAAATTCTTCCTTCAAATTTGGCAGAATTACGCCAATGGTATTGGTCTTTTGTTGCTTAAAAAATAAAGCAGTTTGATTAGGCTCATAATTTAATTCTTTGGCAAGCTTTTGCACCTGGGCAGTCGTTCTTAAACCGATGCTCGGATGATTGTGCAAAGCACGTGATACTGTCGAAACAGAAAAATTCAATCGCCTTGCAATTTCCTTAAGAGTGGTCAATTTATTATCCATAATCAAGCAGTGTGTATGCAAATTACAGATAAAACTCCTAATGAATTTAATTGAATTGATCAATTATCCAAAAATATTAAAAGGAAATTCAACCAGCTATTCATGATTTCCTTAATTGCTTGAAATAATGGAAAGAACAAGTTAAAAAAGAAACTTAATTATAATCAATATATCTAAGCAAAAACTTCCACCTTTTTAGGGTGGAAGTTTTATTAAAAATTTTAATCTTGTGGGTTTCGGTATTTCTGGATGATGGTTCGCTTTTTTTTAAAGCAAGCTTTTTTCGGATGGTTTCTTTTCAAAGGATAAAGACAAAAAAAAAGAAGTTGACTGATATCGGATTTTTATTGGTTTTTCCTGGATTAAAGGAACTGGTATTTTTCAAGGGATTTGGATATAATGATTAATGTTTGTTTGAACATCAATCAACTTCTGAGTGCAAATATATAAGTACTGTCAAAAGTGTGCAAGCGAGTTTTTGCTGAATTTTACAACTATAGAAATTACGGTCTGGTTCGTAATTATACGATTAAACACAAATCTTAAATTCATTTGCAAGGGGATTCTTGAAACAAAAAAAACTTCCACTTTTTTAGAGTGGAAGCTTTTTAAAGATTTTAATCTTGTGGGTCTCGGTATTTCAGGATGATGGTTCGCTTTTTTTTAAAGCAAGCTTTTCTTCGGATAATTATTTTTTCAAAGGATAAAGACAAAAAAAAGAGAAGTTGACTGATATTGGATTTTTATTGGTTTTTCCTGGATTAAAGGAATAAAGTATTTTCAAGGGATTTGGATAACGATCAATGTTTGTTTAAACATCAATCAACTTCTGAATGCAAATATA
>JBDTJV010000098.1:0-5842 GCA_039935675.1 Ginsengibacter sp.
CTCCTTCAGGGTCTGAAGCAAATTTGTTGATCCATCCCGCTGCAAGTCGTTTATTATAAGTTCCAAAAGGCAATACCAAATATCCGCCACGGATAATTAATCCAGGTAATGCGAAATAAGAAATATCAGCCCAGTTTACGCCAAGTTGATCCCCACTAAAAGATGGCTCAAATTCAAGAAGAAATTTATTTCCATGTCTCCATAGAAACATTGGGCTGAATTCATAGTTATCAGCATTTGCGAGGCTATTGGTCTTTGATATCTGGCTAACACCGGAAAAAGAGGTAGTGGTTTTGTTTCTTACAAAGCCAAAAGTAGTCAAACCGACTACCATAAAATGGTCATCTCCTGGTTTGGTATAAGAAGCCGCCTGCTCAAGGTCGCTTACCCTATCCAAAAGAGAGGAGTCAACAACAGTGGTAGGATTCTGGGCTTTAGAAACATTAGAAAGACATAGGAAGAGGCAGATGAATACCAATCCCTGGATTAATTTGTATAAAGGTTTCATAACATTTGATGAAAGGTTTAAATAATTTGTTTATTTGGACTTCTTTGCAAGTGTTCTCATGTAATTGATGATAGCCCATCGTTGATCTGGATGTAAAACTGCCTTAAATGGAGGCATAGCAGTATGCGCGCGCCCTTCTGATATCTTGTAATAAAGAGTTCCATCAGATTCTGCCTGAACCATTGCCGAAGTATGGTCGGCAGGCTTTGGGTTTAGTGATGCTGATGCAGGGCCGTCGCCTTTCCCTTTACTACCATGACAGGGAGCACAATATGTTTGGTATAAGGTTTCACCGTTTTTTATAGAAGCCGCGTCGCTGGCTTCCGGATTTTTTACGTTTACTGCATCGTTGGGAACCGTCCAGGAGTTAGATTGAGCCTGAGAAATATTATGAGTAATTAGCAAAAAGAATATGACAGCCACAAATCTTAAAAATTCAGATAAAATATATTTTTTTTTCATAAATAAAATTTTTAATCGTTTCAATAACTACTGTAAGGTATCGTGAAGTAGAAAAAACTGAATATGATACAAATCATAGAAAAAAATAATTAAAAAGTATTCATATTTAAATGCATTACTAAGTCGACGATCCAAGAGGAATTTATCTCAAAAGAATGACTGTTTAATGACTTCACCGTACAGCTTTGTCAACTTTGAATACCTTTTTGTAAAGTAAAAGAAAATAAAAAAGTGATATAACAGTAATGTATAAACGTAAAATAAATTTCTCTGGTAAACAAACAAATTCGCCGTATTCCTATTTTCGCTTGGGGGTTTCTCCTGGGCTTTTCAGTAAAAGGTAAATGGATATGCAGAACTTATAACAATAACGCATAAACGAAAGTTAATTCTCACAGTAAACAAACAAATTCGCCGTATTCCTATTCTCTCCATAGTGTTCTCCTGAACTTTCCAGTAAAAGTTAAATGAACTTACAGGTGGAGTATATAAAACCAATGCATACACGAATGTTGAACTTGTAAATAATGAATTAATGGCTGTTGGTGACTCTTCAAAAGCATAAGAGAACATTATCGCTGACTATCCTCAAAACTAATCTGCAACAATGAACCCAGCTCTTGCAAGCGAATCTTCAAATGTATCCAATACATTTCCTTTTCCAATTGAAAATATCAGGCGTGCATCCTTGAGCTCTTTCATTACCTGGCCGCTGTTTATTTCTGATAAAATGATCTTTCTGTGGTGTTTTTTTGATTCGGTGTAAACTTCCTTTAATGTTTGAATTCCGGTAGCATCAATTATGGGTACATGGCGCATTCGAATGATTAAAACCCGGGTATCCTTATCAGTAAATCGCATAGCATCCTTAAATTTATAGGCAGCACCAAAAAATAACGGTCCGGTAATTTCAAATACTTCAACCTTTTTTGGTATCTGGTATTTTCCATCTACTACATCATACCCAAATTGGTCGTCGTCAATTTCGCGGGTTAATAAACTTACATCACTAAAACGAATCATATCTCTCATAAATAAAAATGCTGCAAGCACAATTCCAACTTCTATCGCAACTGTAAGATCAATCAAAACCGTCAGAAAAAAAGTAATGAGTAAAACTGCCACATCGCCGCGCGGGCCTTTTAAAATGGATTTAAAATTTCTCCACTCACTCATGTTATAAGCCACGATTACTAAAATACCTGCAAGGTTCGCGATCGGAATATAAGAGGCCCATTTCCCTGCAATGAGCAGTATAATTAAAAGTACCAAGGCATGTACAATACCCGCAACAGGAGTTCGGCCACCGTTTTTTACATTAGTCGCAGTACGCGCTATGGCGCCGGTGGCAGGGATTCCACCAAACATTGAAGAAAAAATATTAGCAGTTCCTTGGGCCACTAATTCCATATTCGATCGATGGTTTCCACCAATCATACCATCTGCAACTACTGCCGACAATAAAGATTCAATAGCACACAAAAGCGCAATGGTAAATGCCGGTTGTATCAAATGTTTAATAGTTGCAAAATCCACCAACGGAATTTCCAGCTTTGGAAATGAAGAGGAAATAATTCCAAAGCGGCTGCCAATTGTTTCAACAGGTAAATGCAACAATTGAACTGCTGCTGTGGTAAGTAAAATAGCAATCAAAGAGCCGGGTATTTTCTTTGAAACTTTTGGCCAAAGAATAATAATAACAATGGTAACCGCCGCAATCAGTATTGCATAAATATTGACGCTTTGCATATTCTTAAAATAGGCGCTCCATTTATCAAAAAAATTAGCCGGAACCGATTTCATTTTCAGTCCCAAAAAATCCTTTACCTGTGAAGAAAAAATAATAACTGCAATGCCTGTAGTAAAACCAATGATCAGCGGATGTGGAATAAATTTGATCACAGTGCCTAATCTAGCAAAGCCCATAATGATCAACATGATGCCCGCCATAAATGTGGCAACAATTAAACCATTGACTCCATACATCTGCACGATCCCATAAACGATTACAATAAAAGCGCCGGTAGGTCCGCCGATCTGGACCCTGCTTCCGCCCATTGCGGAAATAATAAAACCCGCCACTACAGCGGTAATTAAGCCCTTTTCAGGATTGACGCCCGAAGCAATGGCAAAGGCGATGGCCAATGGCAAAGCCACAATTCCGACAATGATTCCTGCCAATACATCATTGGATAGTTGTTTGCCTGAATAATTTTTTAAGGTATCGAAAATCTTAGGTTTAAACATTCCTTTCATAGGTATGTAGTCTATTTATATTTTGCTTCACTCATTGAAAAAGCTAAGTGTGTGATATTTTATAAATAAAACACAACTGTAGCCACTCCGAATCAGTTAACTTGAAAACCGGATCCAATTTTTTCTCAAAAAAAGAATGGCAAAATTAAAACTCATTCTATAGATAACTTCTTGTTTCAATCACATGAGAACCTGATTAAAATCATTTAACTCTATAACTGGAAACAGTTTCATTTCTCTTTTTATTAAATATAAAAAATCAGGCAAACTTTCTTTGGTGTATGCTGCTGCATAACAGAAAAATCAAAAGCTTATACGAATAATGATTGCTTTCATCAATAACGTGTCAATGAAACTGGCACAAATTGTGTTAAAATGGAAGAGATGAAGTTCGAAAATACAGTACTTAATTTCGTGTAATTGCTGGCTTGAGGATCGCTTCAACACAATTAATTCAATACAACCTATATCGATTTTCATAAGCGAGGAGTTAATTAATGAAATTACTACAAATCTTTTACCTCAGTTTGGGGAATGCAATGCTCATTTATGTTGATTCAGACTAATAAGAAAAAATATACCGAACAAAAAATCAATAATCATTAAATATTAAATTATGAAACAAGTATTAAAATTATTTAAGATCAGCGCGTGTATTCTAAGCGCTATGCTCATTTTGAACAGCTGCAACTCAAGCGGTGATAAAACGGAATCCGCAACAACAGACAGCATCAATTCAACTACAGTCACACCAACAGATACAACAAAAACCGCCCCTGCAGCGACTACTCCGGCAAAACTTACTGATCCGGAAATAGCTTCAGTAGCCGTTACAGCTGACCAGATTGATATTGATTATGCTAAAATTGCAAAGGAAAAATCTAAAAATAAAAATGTTTTAGATTTCGCTTCAACTATGGAGAGAGATCATGGGAGTGTAAACAAACAAGCTGTTGCATTAGCTAAGAAATTGAATGTTACGCCACAAGACAATCCGACTACACAATCATTACTTGCACAGGCAGCTTCTACTAAACAAATGCTGCAATCAAAATCAGGTGCTGATTTTGATAAAGCATACGTTGATAATGAAGTAGCTTACCACAAGGCTGCTATAGATTTAGTACAAAACACTTTAATACCGGACGCTACTAATCCCGAATTAAAAAGTTTGCTCCAATCTGCATTGCCAATCTTTAAAGGGCACTTGGAGCATGCCGAAAAGATTCAGGCAGAACTATCAAAATAATTATACAGGTAAAAACTTTTCAGAAACAGTGCGTATTTGTCATATGCACTGTTTTTTTTAAAGATTTAGGGAGAGAAATAAAACAATTGAAACGAAATCCGAAAGATATTTTCTTCGTAGGCATTCAACTTATTTTGTTTGTTGCCTATCTCTTTCGAATTTCTAAAATTAATTTTGTAATTCCGCGTTGGTTACAATTGATAGGGATATTTCTTTCTATTGCCGGAATTATTATTTCGCTTCTTTCACTTCTTACTTTAAATAAAAACCTCTCACCATTTCCAACTCCTAAACCAGGCGCTCAACTGATTCAATCAGGCATTTATAAATACATACGCCACCCGATCTATTCGGGTATTTTATTTATCACTTTTGGTTATTCGCTTTATTCTGAAAACACTTTGCGGCTTTTAATATTTTTTGCACTGCTGATTTTATTCAGATTTAAAGCTGCTTACGAAGAAAAACTATTGCAGGATAAATTTCCGAATTATGCTGCTTACAAAAAAACGACAGGAATGTTTTTACCAGGGATGAAATTTTAATGAAAAACAATAACCTGAATTTTCGGAATTCCCTTCTGTATTTCCCTATAAAAAACCCACATGCTGAAATAAGCGATACGATATGCGGAATTATGGATGACGAAACAGGGATTATTAATGGTTGGCATAAAGCCTGACTGAAATCATCATTAAAAGCGAGCAAGATCATCTTTTTTTATTTCTATGATGGGTAACTTTCTCGAACATTAAACTTAAATACTTTATGAAAAATATTGTAGTGCCTGTTGATTTTTCCGATGCTTCATACAATGCTGCCAATTACGCAGCAATGCTGTCTAATATTTTCAATTCCAATATAATATTAGTCCATGCATACATGAATCCAGCAGCTATTGATGAAATACCTTCACATTTGCTAAATCAACCAGGAAAAGAATTGCGTGAGGTTAAAGAAGATCAAGTAAATGAGTATGTCGAAATCCTACGTAAAAAATATACGACCAGGATCGAAGGGATTGTACGGGAAGGGGCGGCAACGCCAGAAATATTAGATGTATCAAATAACAAAAATGCCAGCTTGATTGTTATCGGTATGAAGGGAAAAGGTAAAAGCAATTCTGTATTTGGCAGTAATACCACTTTGGTGATGCGCAGATCTTCAGTACCTGTTTTGGTCATACCGGAAAAGGTGGAATTTAAAAATGTTGAAGTTATCACCTTAGCATCCGATTTTGATGTTGAAACGGAATTAAGTAATTATTCCCTGTTAAAAAAAATCGCTTTGAAAAATAATGCTTTCATTCAAATATTGAACGTGAGAAAAGGAGAAGAGCAACTTTCACCTGATGAGATGTCGGGTAA
>JBDTJV010000099.1:0-8269 GCA_039935675.1 Ginsengibacter sp.
ACTAATCACGTTGCTTTTTCGGAAAAAGCAGTGATCTGTGGATCAGATTCCGCTATTTTTCATTCAAAAGCTAATCTTGCTAACAGCTATTTATGGATATTTGGAGATGGCACCTCAACAACGGTTAGAGATACTATTGAGCGGCATAAATTTCAATCTCTCGGGATAAAAACAGTCTCTGTTACACCAGCATTTAATGGGTGTAAAGGAACTACCATTACTTTTCCAATAGAAATAGTAGGGGTGATAGCTAACTACAACTACAGTAATGTATGCGCTAATAAAAACACGTTTAATTTCGCTAATAAAAGCCTTGGCAATCTATCGTTAATTGAATGGAACTTTGGGGATAGTTCTCCTGTATTGAATTCTAAAGATGCAATTCATACGTTTGCACCTTCAACTGTTTCTACAACAACACTAATTGTTATGGATAGTGTCACTATGTGTAGCGATACTACAGCACGGATTCTCTATACTGCCACTCCAACTTTGGTGAATACAGATTCATCTCTGTGCAGAAATAGTCTTACCACATTTACATTGTTAAATAGTTATGATAATCCATCTGCAACTTATAATTGGTATGTAACGGGCAACACAGCGGGACCATCAAAAGATACGTTGCAAAATAGTCTTACATCTGCTTTAGGTAATTTTAATAATTTCGTGATTATTAATAATGGTGCTGGTTATTGCCAGGATACCATTTACCTCGATCACAAAATTTTGATCCGGGGGCCGGATTTAAGTTTCGAATCTTCCCCAGCTATTTGTTTTGATAGTTTGTTTTTCGTTAAAAATACTTCGCATCCTTTTATCCCTGCCGATTCCATCATTTCCTGGTATTGGAATTTTGGGGCAGGAACTACCAGTTATAATGTATACCAACCGGAAGCGGTTTCTTACAATAAACACGGTACGTACAATGTAAAACTAATTGCTACAGATATAACAGGGTGCACAGATAGCCTGGTAAAACCAGTTACCATCAACTCATTGCCTTTTGTGCAAACCATTCCTTCTTTGGATACTATTTGTGCAGGAAGGGCGGATACTTTAATTGCATTTCATAATAATAAGATTGAATGGTCATCTGCCAGGTCATTATCCTGCGCTACCTGCGATACAGTGCTCGCTAATCCATCGGCCAGTACCATATATTATGTGACCGCAACCAATTCGTATGGATGCATATCCAGGGATAGTGTAATTTCAATAGTATATCCAAATTTTACAGCTAACATTGGAGATCGGGATCTTTACATTTGTCAACAAGATACAGTAGTCCTCAAAGTAGATCCACTGATGAAACAAATTACCTGGAATCCATCGACTTCCTTATCTTCTGCAAATAGCTATGATCCTTTGGCGAATCCTCTGCAAACAACCACTTACACGGCTACTTTAACCGATTCCGCAGGTTGTTTCAGTAAGACAGCTGATATTACAGTTCACGTAAAAAGACCGCCAACCGTTGATGCAGGTCCTGATCAGATCTATCCATTCAATACCAGTTTTTCAATACATCCGACTTATAGCAGCAATATTGTTTCTTATGACTGGACGCCCTCTAATTTATTGTCGTGCACATCATGTGCTTTTCCAAATGGAGTCAGTACCGAGAGTCAAAGCTACCAGATCAAAGTGACCTCTGATAGCGGTTGCGTTGCAAAAGACAGTATTTCGATTTTTATTGAATGTAAGGAATCCTATATTTATATGCCAACTGCGTTTACACCTAATGGGGATGGATTAAACGACTTTTATTTCCCATCTTCAAGGGGAATAAAAACAATTGTAAAATTTACGATTTATGACCGTTTTGGGAAAGTAGTTTATGAAGCAAAGAATTTTCCACCTAATGATAAAACGTTTGGCTGGGATGGTAAAGTAAAAAGCCAATCACAATCCAGCGAAGTTTTTGTTTATTACATCCAGGCTCTTTGCGATCTGGGACAGACAGTTTTCAAAAAAGGCTCTTTTGTTTTATTAAAGTAAATTACATTTTTACCAAATCATCTGAACAGTAAAACAACAAATAATTGGGATTATTATTTTCCTGTAAGTCAAAGTAGTACCTCTGATAATGGATTTGAATTTGTTATAAACTTTATTTTTTTGGCACAATAATTATACTGCTTGTATCTTAAGATTATATTCAATTTTGCAAATTGGTGTTTTCGAAATAAATGATTGGTGGAACAACCAGGATTATATGTATACTAAATGAACAAGAATAAATCACCGGAAGTGCTGGAACAAAAGCCCCAAAAAAGCCAGCAGCTTATATTGAAACATACAGAAGAGGCGGCGTTAACTCAATTGAACAGAACCCCTTTGGGTCTATTTCTTTCTGCATTTTCAGCTGGACTCGATATTGGATTTTCTGTTTTATTAATGGCTGTGGTGTTAACTCTTTTCAAAGGGGTTTTTCCGGACCCTATGGTGCACTTTTTAGTGTCTACTATGTATCCTTTGGGATTTATGTTCGTCATTTTAGGTAGGTCTGAATTGTTTACAGAACATACAACCCTGGCGATATTGCCGGTTTTGCAAGGTATATCGCCTATTAAAAAGTTATTGCGGCTTTGGGGTATTGTATACCTCGGAAACCTTATTGGAGGACTCATTTTCGCTATGATACTTTCCTATTTTGCCAACACACTTCATTTTATGCAGAGTTGGGCTTTGGCAAAGATCAGCAGCGACCTGGCATTGCATACATGGACTACAACCTTATTTAGTGCGGCATTTGCTGGGTGGTTAATGGGATTACTTGCCTGGCTGGTAGCTGCAGCCCGCGAAACTGTAAGCCAGGTTTTGATTATTTGGATCGTTACGACTTGTATAGGTTTAGCAGGACTCGCCCATTCGGTGGTGGGAAATATTGAAGTTGCATCGGGCTTATTCAATGGCAATCTTTCTTTTGCACAATACATTCATTTCCTGGTTCCTGTTACGCTTGGAAATATTATTGGTGGAGTATTTTTTGTAGGGATATTAAAATATAGTCACACAACTTTAAGCGGAAAAGAAGAAGAGGTGGATATCATTGCAGACCACACCGAAAAAAGTTAAGATTACCGATTTCTTCCCTGGTTGAAAAGATTATCTGCCTAATCATCCTCATCCTTTTTTTGCTGCAGTTTTAAAAATGCAATGTGTCGTGGTGGAGGCATTACACTGTTTTCGCCTTTGATGGCTTTCCAGATTACTTCGTTAAAAGGCATATCAGGGACTGCATCTTCTACTGCCAAATTAAAATTTGCTGATTCTTTGGCTAAGCGGTTCCATGCGGTATTTCTTTCGTCAATATTTACATTTGCTGGTAACGCGACATAAGACGTTTTGTCGGGGGTATCAGTAAAACTTCTATACAATGGAACTGCGGCTGCATCGTATTGACTCATCGGCGGCAAACCCAGAATGAGCTCCATTGTTCTTAATAATCCTGAAGTGGAATACATGGTATGATCTACAAAATTTCTTCTTACATATGGACTGATAAGATAGGCTGTACTGCGATGGGCATCTACATGGTCAGGGCCATTCTGCGCATCATCTTCAACTATAAAAACCGCGCATTCTTTCCAAATGGAACTTTTAGAAAGGTGCTCTATGAACCGGCCAACTGCCAAATCATTATCTGCTGCAGCAGCATAGGGAGTATAAGCACCTTTTCTCATTCCACTTGTATGATCGTCCGGAAATCTCAGGGTAGAAAATCGTGGCAAATGGTTAATAGCAACCAGGGAATCGAAATCATGCTCCCATATTTTTTCGCGATAAACATCCTGGATACTTAAATCAAAATCCGGAAAACCAGGGCAAAAATGCCCGATAATAGAGGGTAAAATCGGGGGTTTCCCATCGTGTACAAATTCTCCATAATTGCGGTAACTAACCCCGGCACGGTTGCAATAATCCCAGATAAATCCTTTGGCCGGATAGGCTATCTTTCGGGTTCCTTCATAATCATAAGTGCCGCCACGCCCACTATAATTTGTTGGCCATGTCTTTTCTACATAATCAGTTGCGTAGGCAGCAGTACTCCAGTTATGCCCGTCGGCACTCACTTCTGCGTCGTCATAAAAATTATCCATTAAAACAAAATTCCTCGCCAGTGCATGAAGATTGGGAGTGATTTTTTCAGTAAAAAGACATAAGGAAGAATCTCCATTGCCTTCCATCATATCTCCTAAAACCTGGTCATAGGTACGGTTTTCTTTGATGATATAAAAGACATATTTGATAGGAGAGGGTTCGCCTGGTTTTTGCGGAATTGGATTTCCAGGTTCACCAGCCGCCACCTCGTCTTTGGCTTTATTGTAAGGAGTATTTCTATAAACAGACTGGGAGTATTTTTCTAATTGATTTGAATTGGGTATAGGAATAAAAGAAAGGCTTCCCTTAAATAAGCTTCCAATATACTGGACAGGTTTTTTGTCTTCGGAAGCGATCGATTTTTGATAAGGGGAATTTTCTTTTCTATTCATTGGTTGTGGTCCGAAGGGGTTTGCCATTGATTGAAAGCCTTTACCATTAGAAACGAGTAACTGTCGACCCACAACCCGCACACAGGTAGGATACCAGCCAGTCGGAATAAAGCCATTTGAGCTTGTAAAGGATGGTTTTGAAACATTAAAAACAGCGAGACAATTATTATCAGCATCGGCAATGTATAATATTTTGTCATCAGCTGAAAGTGATAAACTATTAGTGGTACTGCCTGCGGGTGCATCCGGAAATAGACTGGCGGATAAAGTCTCAATTGTTTTTCTTTGATCAAGGTCAATTACTGAGACGCTGTTGCTGTTTGCATTTGCCACAAAAAGGGTTTTGCCGTTTTTTGTTAATGCCATTTCATTAGGATGGCTTTCGGTGGAAAAAGAATTAGTGATATGCTTTTTTTGTAAATTATATACTATCACTTCATCTCCGCCCCATAAAGAAATGTACAATTCTTTTTTTCTTTTGTTTAAAAGGCATGTATAAGCTTCCGCGGGTAAAAGAACTTGCTGGATAATAGTTTTGGATTTCGTATCACAGATATACAAGGAATTATTTTCTTTCGTAACGGCGTATAATTGCGAAGTGGCATCGTTGAGAGCAATACCGGTAATACCTATTTTATTTGGCCAGGGTTTACCTAAAATAATTGAATCTTTTAAAATAAGTTGACTATCCAGTAGCTTGAAACGTAAGATCATATTTTGATTACCTGCCGAAGCGTACAGATATTTATTGTCACTGCTAAATTGCACTCCTAACCATGCTGCGCGCATTTTAGTAAAGGAAAGTAATTTTCTATTAGCAATATCTATCAATTCTATTCCTTCGGCACCGTCCCCGTTGTCTGTAATTGCAGCAAACTTTTTGGAAGGAGAAACGGCAATATTTAAAGGAAGATCGCTCGTAAGGTTTAGTGCAGTACCTGCAGGCGAAAGGGACCAGCCGTTTGGTAGCTGAACTTCTTTTGGAATAAAAGTGCTTTGAGCATGGAGCGTAAAAGCGAAACAGATTAATACCGAAAGTAAAAAGCAACGCATTTTGATTTTCATCTATTTAAGATTTGATTTCAAAATTAGGTAAACAAAGGTGAATCTGTGTGAGATTCTATCGTGCTAATCTTTGCTTGCGATAAATACAAATGTTATAAGTGTAAAAGTGAATGGCCTAAAATTTCTTAAAAAAAGTGAAGAATATTTTTTGTCTTTTAGCGGATTTAATTACCAGGCTAGTATCAGGTAAAAAGAAAAGATTTTATTTTAAATTTTGAATCCTTAATTTATAAATCAGAAAATAAATTCTAATCAAAATCATTACAAACAAGCACACTAAAAATTGCAAAATATTTAGATCATCGAAACAGATCGAAACTCCTTTTTGCCTTTTTCGGTAAGATGAGGATAAAGATGATTCCAAAGATAGGACTTGAATACTTTTTCCTTAATAGGTTTATCGTTTAACAATTGCTGAGGCAGCCATGAGTTGATAGAATTGAGAAGAGCAACTGAAAGCAGGTCGTAGCTTCCTTTGTTTTCTTCTTTTTTGATCATGCCTCTCTTCTCATTATCAAGGATGCGTTTCTTCAATTTGGATAGAATTTTTTTATTAATCGCATGGATTTTTTCATTTACCGAAGGGTAATTTCTTTTGATCTCCCAGAAATTAGTGAAATAAAAAACATTCTGTTCCATGAACTGGTAGAGATTTGAAAATTTAGTCTCGAAGCTTTCGAGGCTAGGGTAAATTTTACTAATTAAGAGAATTTGGGAAAGTTCCTCAAGGGTTTCGTGGTACAATTCCCTTACAATTTCTTCTTTATTATTGAAATGGTAAGCAAGATTGCCAACGCTTATTTCGGTTTCATCTGCAATTTGTTGTAAGCGTGTATTTGCGATTCCATATTTAGAAAAGAGCCCCCTGGCGTTCAAAATAATTCTCTGTTTAGTAGTTGGCATAAAAGTAGTTTGTAAAAAGTATTAAAATGGATATTTCCAATTAGAAAACTTTTACTAAATTACAGATTCGGATTTATGTAATCTGAAAAATTATTTCTTCGGCATAACATTTGAATATCTATTATAGGAAAATATCATTAGATTATTTAAAATCTATAAAAAGAAAACCGGTAATTAATTGAAAGTTTTTTAATCATTACCAGTAATCGACTCAACAGTGGCCGTTGCTACTTAATTTTGTTTAGAATTAATGGCTTACAGCCAGTCGCGAGTTGAGTTTAAAATGGATTTGCGTAAGTATTTTAAGATATTTAAATAAAATATTTTAAAAAAAGCATATATTTAACCTTTATTCAAGAAGAATATGGTTTTGAGTTTTACTTATTCGCTTTTTGTTTTAACATCTACATGGAAAGATTTGTGCTGATTTCCTTCTTAATTTTAGATTTTTTATTATTTTTGCAGAGATTTTGCTTTTATACCTTTAAACCACCCATTATTTTTTCATCAATTGATTAATGATGATTCTATTTGGGGTATATAGTGAAGGTCAATTTAATTCCACTATTTATGAATCTACCAGTTTTTATTTTATTAAAATAAATTATTTGCTTACTTCATAAAAACCACCTTCATGAACACAAAAAATTACCTTTATTTTTTTGCTGCAATTTTATTGTCTGTATCCTCTTGCAAAAAACCAGCAAAAGAGCCTGTAACCTTTGCCTCTACTACTTATGATTTTTTAAGTGCCTATGATGCTTCAGGGACACCTGTTAATATGTTGAAAGATACTATTTCTTCTAATTTACTTAATTTTATAGATACACTTTTACCTGATGGTAAAAATCTAACTCTCAGACATCCTGAATTTTTTACACCAACAGCTAACAATGATATTGTAATTACTCAACATTCCGACGTGTACATTACATTTGTTTCTGAAGGAACTTCAGCAGGTAATGCAATTGCTTTTTATACATATCCTACTAATCTTCCTCCCGAAACTTCAAAAGATATATCTAAAATAACCTATGTTTTCCCCAGTGCCGGAAGTAATACTGGTTTGAAAGCTGGAGATAAAATGAAGATAGGTACTTTTGAGGGGGGTACATCCATTGGTTTTGTTGTAATGTACGGTGCTTGGGATATGAGTTCCGGAAAATTAAATAATAATGTCATTCATTATTGTTCAGATGATATTCTAAACCCGGAAGTGGATCCCAATTTGAGAAAACATATGGTTTTCATCGATTATTCTCCTGAAAAGAAAACGCTTGTAGGATTTGAAGATACGAACAGATCGAGTCCTTATTGTGATAATGATTTCAATGATGTGGTATTTTATGCTACTGTTTTGCACTAACTTTCAATCATAAACTACAAATCCTCTTTTAAAAATTCCCACACATTTTCCGCAACGATCTTATGACCTTCAGCAGTTGGATGAATACCGTCGCGTTGGTTGAGTTTTGGATCGCCACCAACGCCTTGAAGTAAAAAAGGGAGCAGTTGGATTATATTTTTCGATGCAAGACGCGGATACATTTCTTTAAACTTCGTGGTATAATCCGGTCCCATATTCGGTGGTATCTGGATACCTTCAAGGATAATCTTTGCGTTGGGATATTTGGCTTTTACTTTATAAATAATGGATTGCAGATTGTTCTCCGTTACGGATAATGGAATACCACGAAGGCCATCATTTCCTCCCAATTCAAGGGCAAATATATCGATCGGCTGTTTTAAAATCCAATCGATGCGGCTATTCCCGTCTGAAGTAGTTTCACCACTTACACCCG
>JBDTJV010000100.1:0-14381 GCA_039935675.1 Ginsengibacter sp.
ACAAAGCAAAAATAAGGCTTTCGGCTTTTGAAATAGAATTGGTAACCAATACAGAATGGATTTTTGCCAAACAATTAATAATTGAAAAGGTCTACCATCTTTTTGGAAGGCTAAATGAAGATTTTAAAAAAATCATTGGCGAAGAAAAAATTTTT
Organism: Ginsengibacter sp.; assembly: GCA_039935675.1. Taxonomy (GTDB): domain Bacteria; phylum Bacteroidota; class Bacteroidia; order Chitinophagales; family Chitinophagaceae; genus Ginsengibacter. Next base: position 156 of record JBDTJV010000100.1, read on the forward strand.
TTTATTCCTGAATTACAAAAAAAGAATGGAAAGATCAGCAAAGGAGAAAATTATAAAGGACTCCCCTATATTATTTTGGATTACCCGGCGCTTTTTTCAAAGGAAAATATTTTTGCTGTACGAACCCTTTTTTGGTGGGGCAATTATTTTAGTATTTCGTTGCATCTCTCTGGAAAATACTTACAGCATTTGCGCCAATCGCAGTCTGTTTTTTCATTTTTGCAGGATAATGATTTCTCGGTTTGTATCAATGAAAATGAGTGGCAGCATGATTTTGAAGAATCTAATTATGTAAATATTAGCAAGTTGAACCTGGAAGAAATAAACAAAATTTTCGAAAAGCCTTTTTTTAAGATAGCTCAGAAAATTGACCTGCAGGAATGGGACAAAGCAGAAATTTTTTTAACGGGGATTTTTAAAAAATTAATTGATTTTATTGCAATTAGCTTCCCAGCCTGTGAAAAAGCTCTTTAACCTGTGTTTCCCACAACTGGCTTTGGTCTTTAATTTCCTTTTTATCTGCAAAATCATGGATCGTCAGGATGGTTTGGTTGGTAACTTCAGATTTATCAATGCTGAATTCAAAAAACTCGTCTGCAGGCGATTCCAGCCAGTGAAACTTAATGGATTTGTTTTCTTCGGATTCCATCATTTGCGCTTTTTCTTCTGCGCCCCCTGACCATGAAAAACTGAATATGCTATCTTCATCCTGCACTTTATCGGCAAACCATTCCTGCAAACCTGAGGAAGTAGATAGAAATTCATATAAAATCGAAGGGGAACATCTTACCGGGTATTCTACAGTATATTTTACTTTTTTACTCATTTTCTAAATTCATTATCTGCAATAATAGAAAATAAATTTACTAACAAGCCAAATTTCCTGTTTTTTTTAATAGTTTCTTTTTAAAAAGTGCTTTTTTGCGCTAAAAACCTCTTTTGATGCCAAAAAGTATATTTTTTTTCAATTTAAATACTTTACCCTAACAAATTACGTTTCTAATAGTGACGATAATAAAAATTGTCAAAATTGTTTCTATTCAATAATAAATAAACGCTTTATGGGCATGCGCCAGTTAAAGATTTCAAAGTCAATCACAAATCGTGAGAGCGAGAGCCTGGAAAAATATTTACAGGAAATCGGAAGAGTAGAACTAATTACTCCTGAAGAAGAAGTGAAATTAGCAAGGCAGATAAAAGATGGTGATCAGAAGGCACTCGACAAACTTACCAAAGCCAATTTACGATTTGTGGTTTCGGTAGCCAAGCAATATCAAAACCAGGGATTAACGTTGCCCGACCTTATAAATGAAGGTAATCTTGGTTTGATAAAAGCTGCGCAGCGTTTCGATGAAACGCGCGGATTTAAATTCATTTCGTATGCTGTTTGGTGGATCAGGCAAAGCATTATGCAAGCGCTTGCAGAACAATCGCGAATTGTCAGATTGCCATTGAACAGGGTAGGATTGACCAACAGGATAAGCCGCGCTTATTCACAATTGGAACAGCAATATGAACGTGCTCCTTCGGCTGAAGAACTGGCTACTTTCCTGGATGTGGATATTGAAGAAATAGCTTCGACTATGAGCATGGGAGGAAGACATTTGAGCATGGATTCACCATTAAGTGAAGGAGAAGAAAGTACATTGATAGACATTATGGAAAATTCCAATGCAGATAGAGCTGATAAAAAAATAATTTTCAAGGATTCATTGAAAATGGAAATTCAGCGGTCGCTTACTTTGCTTACCCCGCGTCAAAAAGAGGTGATCTGTTATTTTTATGGAATTGGAGTGGATGAAGCTGTAAGCCTTGAGGATTTAGGCCTGAGGTATAAACTAACAAGAGAAAGAGTGCGTCAAATAAAAGATAAAGCGCTCGAAAAATTGAAAACATATAATGGAAGTAATCTTTTGAAAGAGTATATGGGAGTTTGATTATAAGTTGTATTTTGGTTAAGTGAGTACCGTTTTTGGTATTCACTTTTTTTATGCACAAAAATTAAAATGAGAACCAGAGGTATTTGTTGGTTTACTGCAAATTCAGTTTTTCAATAAATTTATTATATCATTTTTTATTGTGTTCATTTCTTTCCCGCCGGAATAATTTTTATACAATTTCATCTTCATTTCTATTTTTAATTATACTTTTACCGCGTTCTAAAAAAATGATTTAATAAATCTGATTCAAAAATGGTTGATGTTATTCTTGGGCTCCAGTGGGGCGATGAAGGAAAGGGAAAAATTGTAGATTACTTTGCCCCCGCTTACGATATGGTAGCCAGGTTCCAGGGCGGTCCCAATGCAGGTCATACACTTTATGTAGAAGGGAAAAAAATCGTTCTTCACCAGATACCGTCTGGGATTTTTCGTGAAAATAAAATCAATTTAATTGGCAGTGGCGTTGTACTGGATGCGGTGATCCTGAAAAAAGAATGTGAAGCTGTAGCTTCATTTGGTGTGGATTATAAAAAATCTTTGTACATCAGCGAGCGCACTCATCTAATACTTCCAACTCATCGCGCTATCGACCGTGCAAGCGAAGCGGCAAAAGGCCATGATAAAATTGGTTCTACGCTAAAGGGAATTAGTCCTGCTTATATGGACAAAACCGGCAGAAACGGCCTTCGTGTAGGAGATCTTATGGGAAGTGATTTTCAAAAAAAATACCAGCAGCTTAGAAAAAAACACCAGCAGATACTGGATAATTTTTCTTTTAATGAAGATATTTCCCAAGCGGAAAGCGAATTTTTTGAAGCATTGGAATTTTTGAAAACACTGCAAATAGTAAATGGCGAATATTTTATAAATGATGCGATCGCCAATGGCAAAAAAATCCTGGCCGAAGGTGCCCAGGGAAGTATGCTGGATGTTGATTTTGGCACTTTTCCTTTTGTTACCTCTTCCAATACCATTACAGCCGGTGTTTGCAGCGGTTTGGGAATTTCTCCCCAAAAAATAAAAGAAGTGATTGGTATTACCAAAGCCTATTGTACCCGTGTAGGAAGTGGACCTTTTCCTACAGAATTGAATGACGAAATGGGTGAATTCATCCGGCAAAGTGGCCATGAATTTGGCAGTACTACGGGCCGTCCCCGCAGATGTGGATGGATTGATCTTGTTGCATTAAATTTTGCCTGCATGATCAACGGAGTTACTCAATTGGTAATGACGAAAGCTGATGTTCTTGACAATATTGACGTTTTGAAAGTTTGTAATGAATATAATGTAAATGGGAAAGAAACTACACAGGTTCCTTTCCAGATGGAAGGCAGCAAAATAGTACCTGTGTATAAAGAATTTCCGGGCTGGAAAACAGATATTACAGCGATTAAAGATTTTAAAAGCCTTCCTTCACAAATGGATATTTATATCAAATATATTAATTCTGTCCTGGGCGTACCGGTACGATTTATTTCAAACGGGCCCGGCACAGATCAGATTATTGTGGCATCATGATTGTGCTTTATTATTCGGTGAAATTTTTTAAAAAAAACTTTTATTATTTTTGGATAATTAAAAATGAAATTGAAATTTTACATAAAAAAATCCCTGGAAAAATATGAAAGCAAAATCTGAAAAGGAAAAACAAATTCCACCAAAGAAAAGTGCGGGTTCCGATACCAAAGGCGCTGCAAAAAAATCAGCAAAAGATGTGGATGACGATGATGATGATGATGATTTAGATGCCGATGATGAAATGCCTAAAAAGAAAGGGAAGAGTTCAGGCTCAAAGAAAACCCGTGATGATGACGAAGACGATGATGATGTAGAGGTAGAAGATGATTGGGGAAAGTCAGAAGATGATGATTTTGATCCTGACTTTGAAGAATTTGATATTCCAAAATCAAAAGGGAAAAAGTCTGCAAAAAAAGGAAAGGAAGATGATGATTTTGAGGTAGATGACGACCTTAAATCTCTTGATCTTTTTGATGAAGGCGATGATTTGTTCGAGGATGATGATTTCTAAAATCTTTCACTTCAAATTAAATAATTAAATTTTTATTGGTTGCTATGTCTTGCAAAGGACGTAGCAATTTTTTTTATTCGCGAACATTTTTACCTGATTTAGAGTTGGATTTTTTAAAATCACTACTAAATTAAGAAACAGGAATATTTATTTGTTTACTGTGAAGTTTCTTTTCATACATTTATAAAATGCAATATTTAAAGCAGGCAATTCCTGAATATTTATGCATCAGATTTTTAATTGGGTAATTGAAAACGTATTCCTGTTTTTTAATAATAAATCAATTTACGTATTAAGCATTCAAAACAAAACTGAATAACAATATGCACCTACATCTGATTGACTACGCCATTATCAGTCTTTATTTTTTATTTGTTATAGGTATTGGATTTTTATTGAAAAAACGGGTGAAAACTGCAGATGATTTTTTAATGAGCGGCCGCAATATTCCATTGTGGATCACCAGTTTGGCTTTTATTTCAGCCAATCTTGGGGCACAGGAAGTTTTAGGAATGGCAGCGAATGGTGCAAAATATGGATTATATACGGCTCATTTTTACTGGCTCGGTGCTGTTTTTGCGATGGTTTTTTTGGGTTTGTTTATGATGCCTTTTTATTATGGAAGCAAGGCGCGAAGTGTACCCGAATATTTGAAACTCCGGTTTGATGAAAAGACCAGGACCTTTAATGCACTTACGTTTGCCGCGATGACGATCTTTTCATCCGGCATTTCTTTGTATGCATTGGCCATGCTTATGCAAACGATTTTAGGTTGGGATTTTAACTTGTCAATCTGGATCGCTGCTTTTATTGTTTTAGCATATACTTTTCTTGGCGGACTAACGAGTGCAGTGTATAATGAAGTACTCCAATTCTTTTTGATCGTGCTCGGAATAGCACCCCTGGTTTATATTGGAATGCAGCAGGCTGGTGGTCTACACGGAATCCTTGCCAATGTAGAAGGCGCCAAATTGCATTTGTGGAAAGGGATGAGTAATCCGGCGGATAATCCCATGGGTACAGACGCTTTCAGTATGATCTTTGGGCTCGGTTTCGTATTGGCATTCGGGTATTGGTGTACAGATTTCCTGGTGGTACAAAGGGCAATGATTTCACACAATCTTAATGACGCAAGGCGTACTCCAATCATCGCTGCTTTGCCAAAAATATTCATGCCGCTGATCGTGATAGCCCCGGGAATTATCATTTTAGCCTTGCAAAAACAATTTTCGGGTTTTGAACTTCCGCTAAATGTAAACGGCCAAACTGATTACAATATGGTGCTGCCTTTGTTGTTATCAAAATTGTACCCGAGCGGAATACTGGGTGTGGGAATTACTGCACTTATTGCTTCCTTTATGTCAGGAATGGCTGGAAATGTTACCGCTTTTAATACCGTATTTACTTTTGATATTTATCAAACCCATATCAAGCCAAACGCCAGCGAAAAACATTACCTGACTGTAGGAAAAGCTACCACGGTAGTTGGTGTTTTATTATCTATTCTCACTGCCTATGTAGCGCGTGGATTCAACAGTATCATGGATCTTTTGCAATTGGTTTTCAGTTTTGTAAATGCTCCTTTGTTTGCGACTTTTTTGCTTGGGATGTTTTGGAAAAAATCTACATCAAATGGCGCTTTCTGGGGATTATTATCCGGAACCGGCACTGCAGCACTCACCTATTCTTTAACAATGGCGGAGGGCAAGGGCGGCTCCATTGCCAATTTGCATACTTTTTATTCGGGTACAAGCCAGGCATTTAACATAGCCTGGATTTCCTTTTCAGTTTGTTTTATAATAACTACCGTAATCAGTTTTTTCACCGAAAAAAAGCCAGAGAATCAATTGGTTGGGCTAGTTTACAGCCTAACACCACGACAGCAGGATAAGAACCGTATCTGGTACAAAAATCCTTTATATATCGCCATTATTGTCCTGGTGATTACATTATTGTTGAATATTCTATTATACTAAATCTTTAATGATGAATAAATTTTTTGATCTGCGATTTGTAATTGGTGCCTTCTTTTTGGTAGTGGGTATTTTATTATTAATCTACAGTTTTACGAATGAAGAGGTGATGCATGCTGCCGTTAATCGTTGGAGCTCGATAACTTTTATTGTATTTGCCATTATAATGATAATACTATCGTTTGATAAGAAGCCGGAGGATAAATTGTGAAAAGAACAGTAAACCAACAAAAAAATATTATTCCTGTTTTAGGTTTGCAGTTGCATTTTAGGTCTACCTCCAATTTTTTTTGAGAAAATTCCCACGCTCTTTACGCTTTACTTCTGTAAGAGGGCAAAATTCTCAAATAATTTTATCAGGTAAAAGAAACCCAAAGTTTTTTCCTTTATCGATTCAAATTTTTTTATAGGTAAACAAAAACTACTTGCTAGACCAATAATCGGAAAGCATAATTTAGAGAATATTTTTGTTTTTTTTTATTTCATTGTAGCCAAAGAAATATTTTTTCTCTCATCATTTTATACTTTTGCCTCCGTAAATTTTTGTATCATTGTTCAATCCACTCCGGTTCAAATTTCATCATCAAACTTTATGGCTTTCACCTGCCCGTTGTATTTTTTGGGAAGAAGAAAGTGCCTTGATTTTATCAGATCTTCACTTTGGCAAATCAGGTCATTTCCGCAAATCCGGAATTGGTATTCCCCAGAATATTTTTAAAGAAGATCTTCAAAAATTATTTGCACAGATTGAGTTTTTTAAACCAAAAGTTTTGTTGATTGCAGGCGATATGTTTCACAGTTCGGCTAATAAAGAAATGGATTTTTTTCTCAAATGGCGAAATGATTTTTCCGAAATACAGTTTAAACTTATACGGGGAAATCATGATATTTTATCGAAAAAATTTTATAAAGAAGCGAACATAGAGGTATTTGAAAATACATTATTAATTGAGAATTTTTGCTTCACTCATGACATTGATTCATTCTGTAGCGATGAAAAAAATAAATATTTCACTTTTTCCGGTCACATACATCCGGGAATAAAAATGAAAGGCGCCGGTAATCAATCGCTGATGCTTCCTTGTTTTTATTTTAGCGAAAAATATGCAATTCTGCCAGCCTTCAGCACCTTCACAGGATTGGCAAAAATAAAACCAACCTCTTCAGATCACGTTTTTGCTTTGCTGAAAACGGAAGTGATTCAAATACAATAATTTGTTTTTTTAAATTCTCAAATTGCAGTAAACCAACAAATAAAATTGATTTTCATTTTATCTTTTCTCAGTAAATTTTACGTCAGTTGCGCGGATCAATTCTTTTACTTTTTCCATTTTTGTATCTGTTCCGTTTAAAATATCACGCCAATCAGGGCCAACGTAAACATCCGGAAAAACTCCCGTGCCTTTAAATGGAATATGTTGAAACTGGACAATTTTAAAAAAGGGAAGCCTGACTCTTATTTTAGTATTCGGAAGGGTTATATTGGGAATTAATATACCGGAATTACCATACCATCCTCCCCCGGTTTCTTCACCAACAAGTGTAATGTTCTTTTGCCCTTTTACGTCATTACAAAAAACGGAAGAAGCGGAAAAAGTGAGTCCATTTATAAGAATATAGACATTCCCATTAAAATGATTTTTACGCTTTGGTTTAAACCAATGTCGTTCCCAATAACCAAAATGATATTTGCCGTCTTTCTTTTTATGAGTAACGAAAAACAATCCAATGTTATTAAAAAATCCGGAAGAAATATACTTCGTAAAGGGTTTAAAATTTTTACTGACGGAATAGGTAGTATCCGAAACTCTGAATGGCGAATTCCGGAGATATTTGGTGAGAAATACCGATTTTATAAGGTCCCCACCACCATTTGCACGTATGTCAATTACAAGGTTCTTTGTATTATTTTTTCTTATTTTACGAAATGAAGTCCTAAAAAAATTTTTTAAATGGCCTTTTGAAAAACCATTTACTGTCATTAAAGTATAGTCAGAATCATAGTCCAATGCACGGATATTTTCCAATCTTTCCTGTCGTGTCCATTCAATTTTTTTGAAGTGAGTTTGACCGCTTTTTTTAGCATTGGTATCAATTGCCGGTTTGAAATAAGGTAGTACTGTATTTTTTGAAACTCCATTACTATCAGTATAATCCACAAAATAGCTTTTGTATAATCCAAAAATATTCCGATGGAAATAAGGAAAATCCGAACTTAACCTGATATAATTCACATTTTCAGAATACCCATCCTCTACCATGAAATGAAACATGTAGTTGATCATATCCTGGTTTTTGATGCCGTTTATGGATTTGATAAATGCCCCCTTTGGAATTAATTGATTGCTATGAGAAAGATTGCCTATAACGAGCATTGTATCATTCCAAATCTTTAAATAAAGAGGGAAAGAGGGAATCATTTTATTTTTAATAAAATGGTTCCAATCCTTGCTCATGTTAAAACTCGTGTGGCCACAATGAATCCTGGAAGTTAGCGGAGCAATAACTTTCCAACCAAACTGTAGCTCAGTCATCGAATCTTGGATAGAATTGTAGCCTGCATCAAAAAAATAATTCATGCTGTCTTTTGGCATATACCAATACAGGGACGGATGCTTTTTTTCTAAAATTGTTCGAAGCAATGTATAATCTTGGCGGAGTTGTTCTTCCGAATATTTTTTATCAGGATTGTAATTTCTTGAGACGGAGCAGGAAAAAAAGAAGGGCAAAAAAAGCAAGAAAAATAATGGCCTCATGATTTTGGATCCGTGTGAAAATAGTTCAATAATTATTTGTTTTAAATAGTTTATTTAAGTGCGTTCCAACCTTGTGCCGTTAGCGGATATTTATTACCTCCTCTCGTAATGATCACAGAACCCTCTTCTTTTTCCGTAATGTATCCAACAATACTAATCTGCGGATTGGAACTTATTTTATCAAAATCGTTTTGATCAACAGTAAATAGCAATTCATAATCTTCACCACCACTAAGCGCGCACGCAGTAGGATCCAATTCAAGTTTGTAGGCAAACTGGCGCGCTATATCATTCACAGGTATTTTTTCTTCGTACAAAACACAACCCGCTTCACTTTGCTTGCAAATATGTAAAATTTCGCTGCTCAATCCGTCGCTGATGTCGATCATTGCGGTCGGCATGATTTCTTTTTCCGCAAAAAATTCAATGATATCTCTTCTTGCTTCCGGTTTTAAAATGCGGCCCACAATATAATCCTGGTTTTCAAGATCAGGCTGAACGCCTTTTGTTTCCAGGAAAATTTTCTTTTCTCTTTCTAATAATGTCAATCCTAAAAATGCACCTCCCAATTCCCCACTAACACAAATCAGATCTCCTTTTTTTGCACCGCTTCTCGTAACATATTTGTTCTGAGCTACTTCTCCAATTGCAGTTACACAAATAATAAATCCTTTTTGAGAAGAAGAAGTATCGCCGCCTACAAGATCCACATTGTATTTATCACAAGCAGCGTAAACTCCTTCGTAAAATTCGTCTAACCCTTCCACACTGAACCGATTGCTGAAAGCAACGCTCATCGTAATCTGCGCCGGGGAAGCATTCATCGCATACACATCGCTCAGGTTTACAATAACGCTTTTATAACCCAAATGTTTAAAGGGAGTGTACATCAGGTCAAAATGAATTCCTTCGATCAGCATATCCGTCGTGATCACTGTTTGCTTGCCGAAATGATCCATTACAGCAGCATCATCCCCAACAGAAACAATCGTAGAAGCGTTTCGTATTTCATTATTTTTAGTAAGATGCTCTATCAGTCCAAATTCGCCAAGGGTAGAAACTTCGGTTCTTTCAGGATTCATTTGATCGTTTATTTTTTTTAACAGACATCAAAGTTAGTTCCATTTTTTGAAGAGATTATAATACACTCCAATTATCATTAGATCAAATCTTTAAGAAGTGAGAAAAACGATGGCCTATTTAGTTAAGTTATAATAAAAAGGCCTCATGCTATTTACATGAAGCCTTATCAACCAAAACCTGCCAACAGGGTTTATAGATACATAATAAAAGTATAGTGTTCCGGAACTTTTTCGTTTATTTGACTCTGGTACATGGCTGTTCCTTTGTTCAATCGTTCGATCTTTTGATTGATCTCTTCTTTCGCTTTATTCAGTGAATCCTTCATCCTGTTCACTTCTTTCTTCTGTGCCGCCTTCATAGAATCTACAGAAGATTGCATTTTTTCAATTTGCATTTTCTGTGAATCTTTTAAAGAATCTATTTTTTTGTTTTGATCATAACGGTAAGTGCCGTTATTGTTATTTGGTGTATTTGAGGGATTATTGTTATCGCTTGAACCACTATTCCAATCGTCATTTCTACCGTCGGAACGATTGCCATCGGTGGTATAAAGGCCATCTTGTTTCATTATATACTGTACCCCATAATTAAAATCATAATCATTGTCATCATTGTTGTTGTAATAATACCATTCATTTCCTCCCCAAAAACCTCCGAGTCTCACCCGGTTTCCATTCCCAAAGTTTTTGTCAATTTTAATATAATGCCCCACCGGAACGGCTATAGTAACTTCTACGAATTGATTGCGAAATTTATCAGTAGTATTAATGGTAATCGCCCTGTCCATCATCAATAAGGAATCATTTTGGCTGATATTAAAATTAACCAGCGGAAGCATGCTGTCTGCCGCTCTCCTCGTTCTTCCATTGCTCATTTTCATCACATTTACCTGGAAACTGTCAGTAGGGGATTTGGTAATTTTTATCCTTACATTTCCAATGAACGCTGTATCATCAGTCGCCCCGAAGGCTCCAAATGGTTCGAGATTAAACCAACCGATCCGCCTGTAATTCATATTTTCTATTGGCACTATTTCCAGGGATTTTACACTCGGGTTTTGCAGCGTAATTGGCTCAGGATTCAAAGAGCTCAAACTTTTAAAATCCGTGCCAATTGAGGTTAAAAGGCTGATGAAACAAACGATACCGACGATCCATAAACTGATAAATGAATAACGCATTAACCTGTTGGTTCCCTTAACCCGTGCAAAACGACGGATAATAAATGTGATTATTCCAATTACCGGAACGGCAACAAAGAAAATGAGTGTGCCCCAGGCAAATACATTTTGCCAACCATCTGTAAGCACGAAAGCTTTAAGAGGAAATAATCCAATTGCTACAATGGCCACCGCGAACAAAGCGATAATAATGGAAAGAGCAATTACGCCAAGTATGAAATAGAGAAATATTTTAAATATAGTAGTAATAATATTTCCCAAAACACCACTGGTTCTATAGCTTACTGTATGAATTTCTTTACTGAAATCAGCACTTTTTTCTTTAGCAAAAGTTCCGGCTTCTTTTCCCATTTTTCCTACACGTTCTCCGACTTCCTGGCCCATTTTTCCTACTCTTTCCCCTACTTCTTTCATTTCTTTCAGCACAGAATTTTTGATAGAATTCATGTCCACTTTCTCACCTTTCATTTCCAGTTTTTCTGAGGTGGTATTTGCTTCAGGAATTACCAGCCAAAGAATAATATAGATAATAAAGCTGCCGGGACTAAATGAAAAGCTTAAAAAATTAGGAAAAGTTAGCGGCCCAAAATGTCCCCATCTGAAAAAGAATGAAATAAATGGAATTAAGAAAATAAATCTTGGAAGCCAGGCATTTACATCAAAATAACTTCCAATCCCGCTACAAACGCCACCAAGTATTTTTCCATCAGGATTCCGGTACAATCTTTTGCGTACTCCGTTTTCGAGCGAATTACTTCCTGGTACAAAAATCCAAAGAATAATGTAAGCCAGGAATCCAATACCAGATACCAGGAATAAAATTCTGACAATCACTGGATCTATCCCAAAGTAAGCAGCGATTCCGCTACAAACACCCCCAAGAATTTTACTATTCTCATCGCGGTAAAGGCGTTTTCTTTTCCAGCCCATATCTCCCTGGAAAAAACCTTTATCTCCGTCGGACTTTTCGCTAGTTTTCTTATTCTTGTCATCAACATTTTCTCCTTGTTCTGCGTCTTCAAAATCTTCGGGGCGACCCATATTTTTGATAATCGCATTTACATCGTCGTCTGTAATGCAAGTAGTGCCACCTTTTATACGCTCCTGGAACAATTCGCTGATGCGGCTCTCTATATCGTTGATGATCTCATCTTTTCCTTCTTCATTGGCAAAATAGCGGCGCAGGCTTTCTATATATTGTTGCAGCAATTCATAAGAACTTTCTTCAATCGGCACTATCGTACCCTGAAAATTTATATTAATTACCTTTTTCATTTTAATTCGGTTTATGGTTGTTAAGTTGATTTATGATTGTTTGTTTTTGCCCGTTATTGTTTCCACCGCTCCTGCCAGTTCCAGCCAGGTTGCCTCAAGCTCTTCATAAAACTTTGCTCCTTTTTCTGTAAGCGAAAAATATTTTCTTGGAGGACCGCTATTACTTTCAACCCAGCGATAAGTAAGAAATTCTGCATTTTTTAATCGCGTAAGCAAAGGATATAATGTTCCTTCAAGTATATTGAGATTGGCAGATTTCATCATATCAATAATATCACTCGGGTATGCTTCGCCCAATTTTATTATCGACAAGATGCAAAACTCCAAAACTCCTTTTCGCATCTGGCTTGCTGTGTTATCAATATTCATTTTTTTATTGGTTTTAAAATGGAACACATTTTCAATTCCAAAACAAAGATAAGTAGTTTTCTAATACTATGCAATGCATAATACCTGTTTTTTTAAAGTAGCATAGAAATTTAAACACAGAATTTATCTGAAATCAGAGATGCAGCAATACTTTTAGCGGATTTTTCCTGCTTTTTGAATAAAAAAATATTTTACAAATGGACAAAAAAAAGGATAGGAGGTTAAAAATTCTCTATTGGATATGAATCAACAAAAGAAAAATAAAAGGTTATTTATTTTGTTTGTGAAGATTTTAAATCCGATACTTGAGTATAAATTTCGTCTTTAACCAGATTTCTTCTCAACCAGTAATTCCATTAGTTTAGAATTTTGTGTAGTTAAATCTTCTATACGTTTATCTTTAAAAGCCAATTGTGCAAGCAAAGATTGCGTTAGTTCATTGTTCTCAGTACCATCAAGATAATAAGCCTCCTGATAGTGGTGATTTATATGGATTTATTAAACTCGCGAGCGAGAGTAACCTTTATCAAACAAGATACCTTGTAACTGAAAGTGGGGCTGTCTATGCTTTGGTGGTTACAGATATGCAAGCAGTTATAAAGTTTAATACAGATTACCCAAGCCAGACGATGATTGGTGATAACGAACCGGATTTTCCTGAATCATTAGCAAATGAAATTAATGAAATGACACAAATAGAAGGGGCAACTCCTGAAATGGCTCTGGCATTTATTTTGAATGAAAAAAACGCGGGAATCGCTCTATTGAAGCAAACCATTAATGGAAACTTTAAAAGATTGAACACAACAGAGAATATTGATAATAATGGAAATAAATATTATACTGCTAGCAATTGTCAATAAAATATAAAATCAAAAAAAATGAAATCATTGGTTAAACTTTTCGCCTTTCTTTTTTTACTAACTGCAACATCATGTCATGCACAGAAAATTGTACAAAGAACAGCCGATGCTAAGAAGTTAGAAATTAATAAAGACCAATTTATTGGGAAGCCATTTAAAGAACTTTTAGGCCAACTTGTTCCGAAAATAAAATACGCATATGGAACTCCTGATAACAAATCAGTAGGAGCTATCGGTGGTACATACATAAAGCTTTTTTTTGTTGACAAGGATGAGTCAAAGAAAAAAATCATCCATAACGAAGCACCAACCGGTATTACTGTAAGGTTTAAATTAGAGCCGAAAAACACTCGTAAGCCGATGCCTTTGGGAGGATTAGATATAACTTCAGAGGAACTTGCAAAAGAATATGGCGACATGATTATTTCAGATATCTATGTGAGCGGCAAGAATTGAGAAGCATTAATTGATTCATTTCAATGAAGTTGATTTTTAAATTTCTTACTCTTATTTTTTTACTTTTTTTTGGTTCCTGTCATGCTCAAAAAATGATGAGAACTTTAAACGATTATAAAAAATTAGAAATTAATGAAAAGCAATTTATAGGGAAGCCCTTAAAGGTTCTGCTTGATCAAATAGACCCACAAATAAAAAGCGCTCTTGGTGATCCAGAAATGACAAGTAACATAAGATTAAATCATATATCATTTTATTTTGTGAATAAAAATGAGTATTATTCTCGCAAAATGAAGGGAGAG
>JBDTJV010000101.1:0-4612 GCA_039935675.1 Ginsengibacter sp.
AAAAAGCCAGATCTAAATAATTTCTCGGGTGTGTTCTTCAATTCTCATCGCTGTTTCCCGCCGATACTTTGGCGGGAGCAGCCAAATGAGAATGACTTTGGATTTATGATGCAGGATGTTAATGAATGCATTAAAGCCTCATTAAAATAAAAGTAAAGCCAGCCCATCACTTTAAAAAACGGGCCTGTTCCGCACAGGTATCATTTGCGGAGGCGTTTCCGAAAAGCCTAATGAGTAGGGAGAACTAAAAAACTAAAAAAAATGAAAAATTTAATGAGACATTTTCTTCTTTTATTAATAGGAGGAGCATTATTTGCCTCTTGTAACAACGCCGGTTCCACCAAGATTGACGCGCCTGCTGACACCACTGCAAATACTACAGTTGCACAGCAGGTAAATTATCCTTACACCATTGATCATCCGGACTATTGGGATATCGGCATTCAGCAAAATACTTTAAACGCATTGAACGCGCTGAAGGCTTGGGAAAATAAAAATATGGATGCCTCCCTCAAATATTTTGCTGACTCGGTCCATCTTCAATTCGATGGGATTGATAAAATGGTTTCTAACGATACTTTAAAAGCCATGCTAGCTCCCCCGGTAGGAAGTGATCCCTCTGTAAAAATGCAGGACTGGGAGTCTGTTATCTCTAAAGATAAGAAAGACGAGTATGTAACGCTGTGGTACAGGGAATATTGGAAAAATGCAAAAGGTGATAAAGATTCAGTTGATGTTATAAACGACCTAAAAATGAAAGACGGAAAAATTATCGGTTTAGATGAATATCAAAGGAAACTGCACTGAGCTAATGAATTGATATAACCAGTTCAATAAATAAATTGAAATCTTAGTAATAAATCTAAAACCTTCCTGCAAAGGTTTTTTGCGGGGGCGATTCCGAAAAGCCTAATGAGTAGGAGATAATTTAAAACAAAAAAAATGAAAAAAATTCTTTTTCGTTCAATTACAGCAATTGTAGTTGTTGTAATCTTTTTTATAACCGGTTGCAATAATTCCGCGCCGGCAAATAAAACAACTGCCATGAATGATTCGGTATCTCCGGTTGTTACCAATCCCAATTTAACCCTCGCTCCAACGGAATATTCTGAGCTGGCTGAAAAATCTCTTCAGCTTTTAGCCAAAGGCGATTACGATGCATGGGGTGATATGCTTGCTGATGATATAGTGTATGCCTATCCTGACGGTGATATGGATACAAGAACTAAAATAACAGGCAAATCTGCTCTTCTTGCCTGGTGGAAAAAATCAAAGGAAAAAGGAACTGATTCTATGTTGCTGAGTGATTTTAACCATACTCCGATTAATGTAACCGCGAAAATAAAAGCCGGTGCTCCCGAAGGTATTTATGATCTGGTTTATTTTACTAACAAGATGATCATAAAAGGTAAGCCTGTTTCTATTCGTATGAACTTTTCGGTACACTTTAACGCTGATAAAAAAATTGACCGGTATTATACCTATTACGACCGCAGCGCCATTATAAACGCTACCGGCAGAAACTCGCTGGTTGACGCAAAGAAAAAATAGTTCAGTAATCATAAACATTCATCATTAAAAAAAAACAATGAAAAAAATCATGATCACAGCAGCTCTTTTCCTAGTGGGATTAACTGCTTTTTGCCAGAAGGAAGAAACCAATGGCACTATCTACATTAAGCACCCATACATTGATGTGGTGAATAATACCACCAAAGCCTATGAAGCACAAGATTGGGCTACCATTAAAAATTTGTATTCGGATACCGCGAAATGGTGGTCCTCAGGAATGGCAAAGTCTATTCCGATATCCGATGCGATGAATGAATGGAAAAAAGATTTTGAATATTTTGATGATGTAAAACAAATTCCCCAGGGCTATCCTGATTACCTCCATTACAAAGATGCGGATGCCAAAATAGTGCAATCCTGGTGGACATGGACTGGAAAGTCGAAGAAGACAGGGGAAGTTATTAAAGTTCCAATGGTTGTATTTGATGAATTCAACAAGGATGGAAAGATAGTCCGCGAAGGTATTTATGGAGATTTTTCTAAAGTAATGAAGGAAGAGATGTAGAAATTATTAGTGGTGTAGGAATGTCAACTTTTTGAAAAGTTGGCATTCCTTGACTTTTAAAATAAATAAATCAAAAAATATGAATACAATTCAAATGGGTGAACCACTTTTTGAGTGCACACTCAAAATCACAGGCCTGGTAGAATACGGAGTAAATTTTGGAGAATTAATTGCTCAAAAAATTCCTATCTCTCCGGAAGGCGCAAGGTTTGATATCGCTTTCGCGGGTGAAGCAACCGACTCAAAACTCAGTGGTAAAGTTTCGGGAATTGACTATACGCACATGCGTGCAGACGGTCGGTTTCAACTGGATGTTCATGCAGAAATAACTACGGAAGACGGACAAAAAATTTCGCTAAAAGCGGATGGTGTATCTGTTCAAAGAGAAGGCAGCAGCATTTCTGACTTAAGAGAAAATATTACCTTATTTACTTCGTCAAAAGATTATGCATGGGTAAACACTATCCAGGTGTGGGGTGTAGGCACTGTTGACCTTGCAACACAAGAAATTTATATAGCGGGCTATTCTGTTTAATTCGAGTTTCAAAGCCGAATTTCCAAGTCGTGTTTCAAGGTTGCCAACCTTTCGAAAAGTTGGCAACCTTCACTAATTCTCAATCATGGAAGGAACATTTATCGGCTAATATTTTTTAATTAAATAAAAATTATTAATGAAAAAACAATTTATGTTTTCCAGCAAATTCTTGTTTGCTACGACTCTTATGACAATTTCTTTTTTTGCAACAAGCTGCAATCAGGTATCAACGAATACGCCGGCAATTCATAAAAAAGATACCATATCGATAACTGAAACACCAGACTACTATAATTTTCGTCCGGCATTAGAAAAAGAATATGGTTATTCACATGCCGTAAAAATTGGTAACCATATTAAAATATCCGGTGCAGTTAGTATGGATGAGAATGGTAAACTTGTTGCCCCTGGCAACCTGGAACAAAAAATGAAAAATTGCTATTCTGATTTGGGAAAGATCTTAGCTCATTATGGTTGCACTTTTGATGATGTATATTCTGAAAACATTTTCACAACAGAAATTGCAGGGTTTATAAAAGTAGCAGGAACCCGTAACACCATCTACAAGAATCATTTTCCTACAGGTAACTGGCTCGAAGTAAAAGGACTGGCAGTGCCTGGGCAATTGATTGAGATAGATATGGAAGCGCTTAAACCCTAATTATAAATATTTCTACTCATTTTTTTAAATCGGACAATAAAATATTACCCCTAAAAATTTAAACATCATGCAAACAGCAGGTATCATCGGTGGCTCCGGATTTATCGGGAGCTATATCACTAAAATATTCTTAGAAGAAAATTATAAAGTAAAAGTTTCTTCTACAGATATTAATAATAAAAGCAAGTACGAACATTTGCAAACCCTTACCAATGCAAACAATTTGGAGGTTTGTGCTTTGGATGTTCGTGATGTAAAAATGGTAGAGGATTTTGTGAAAGGCTGTGACATTCTTGTACACGCGGGCACACCGTTTCAATTGGATGTAAAAGA
The DNA here is from genome assembly GCA_039935675.1 of Ginsengibacter sp. GTDB lineage: Bacteria > Bacteroidota > Bacteroidia > Chitinophagales > Chitinophagaceae > Ginsengibacter. Next base: position 3,607 of record JBDTJV010000101.1, read on the forward strand.
TCCACAAACGGAATTATTTGAACCCACGGTGCAGGGTACACGAAATTTTCTGAAAGCCATTTCAAAATCAAAAGATTTGAAAAAAGTAGTGTTCATCGCTTCGGTTGCGGCATGGAATACTTCTTTTCCTTTGAATCCTGCATCCTATCCGGCGGATCATATTTTTACGGAAAAGGATACGCCATATATAAGTGAACAAGATCATCCTTACGGGCAGGCAAAATATTTTGCCGATCAGGAAGTGAGAAAATTTATTATTGAGCATACGGATCTACCATTTGAAATCACTTCTATCTCGCCGACATTGGTGGTGGGCAATTCACTTTCTAACAGAAAAGATTCCACTTCTGGTGGCATGCAATATTTGATAAAAAATAAAATAGCTCCTAATCCATTTATAGAAATGTTGTTTGCGACAGATGCCATGTTTTCAATGATAGATGTAAGAGATGTAGCTGAAGCTGTTTACCAGGCGGCCACTACAAAAGGAATTCATGGAAAAAATTATTTGATCGCCAATGAAAGTTACCCGGTTTCTGATATTTCGCGGATGCTGAATAACGAAGCCCCACTTGCAGAAGCGGCAATAGTTTACGATAGTTCGTTAGCAAAAAAAGATTTGGGGATTGCCTTTATTGCGGCCAAAGAAACACTGAATCATTGTGTGTAAAAATCCTGAAATAGTGAAATAAAAATCGTGAGTTTTTGTCGGTTTACTTATAAATGTTTAAACAGGAAAAATAGAATGCTTTATTGAATATTGCAGAATCAAGATTTTAAAAGCCTGGCAGTGTCGTTTTTAAAATCTCCTCAATTTTGTAAAATCAACAGTAAACAAAGAAATAAGATTAATTTCTGTTTTCAAATCAAACCAAGACAATAATGTCATCAAAAAAAACTACCGAAGGCTTAAAAAGAGAAATCGGGTTTTGGGGCCTTTCTGCCAATATGGTCAACATCATTATTGGCTCTGGTATTTTTGTATTGCCTGCAATTGTTGCGGGAA
>JBDTJV010000102.1:0-4805 GCA_039935675.1 Ginsengibacter sp.
TTTCTGCCTGTGGAAAAAGTACTTTGGCTAAACAATTGGCTCAAAAATTAAACTACAGGTATATTGACAGCGGTGCCATGTACCGGGCCATCACTTTGTATTTTCTGCGAAACAATGTAGATCGTACCAAAGAAAAAGATATCCAGGAAGCATTGGAAAATATTTCATTGGAATTTGTAGTAAACGAACATTCAGGTGATACGGAAATTTTTCTAAATGGCGAAAACGTGGAGTACATTATTCGTGATCTGGTGATCGCAGAAAAAGTAAGCGAAGTGGCTTCATTAAAAAGCGTCCGCTCATTTGCAGTAACCGCCCAACAAAAGATGGGTGATCATAAAGGAATAGTGATGGACGGCCGGGATATAGGCACTACGGTTTTTCCGGATGCTGAAGTAAAAATGTTTATGGTAGCTGATGAGGCAGTACGTGTAGAAAGAAGGTTTGCGGAAATGTTTAATAAAAATCCGAATATTTCTTTGGATGAAATTAAAAACAACCTTGCCTTGCGCGATTATATTGATTCCAACAGAGCAGTAAGCCCTTTGCGAAAGGCGGATGATGCAATAGAGCTTGACAATACAAATCTCACTGAAAAACAACAATTGGATTTTGCACTAAAACTGGTTAGAAAAGTTGGGGAGCCAGCCTGACAGAATTACTTTTGGCAAATATCAATTTAGTATTTTAATGATTTTGCAACTAAATTTCTGCACATACTATAAATAACAATATATCTCTGGACTCAAAACACCAAATATCATCCGAAACAACTGATCTGGCAGAAAACAATGTTCCACTTAAAAGAATTCTCGGATTAACTGCCGCTACTCTTTTGGTTGCAGGAAATGTTATTGGTACCGGCGTTTTCAAAAAGATCGTACCGATGGCCGCAACTGGCCTTTCTGAATATTATATTTTAGCTGCCTGGATATTTGCCGGCCTTGTTACCATGCTTGGCGCTTTCAGCATTGCCGGACTTGCCAAACTTACCACCGAAGCTGGTGGGAATGTTGAATACCTGCGCATATGTTACGGCGATTTTATCAGCTTTCTTTTTGGATGGACTTATTTTACAGTAGCAGGGAGCGGAGCAATTGCTGCTGTCGGTTTTATTTTTGCCCAATCTTTTAATGCATTGGTGCCGCTGCCGCATCTTTTTGAATCCATGGAACACATTTCTATTGGCTTCATACATCCTTTTGCAGATTCGAGCACTAAGATTGTCGCCGTCCTGATCATTATTTTGTTAACCTGGTATAACTACCGAGGTATTAAAAAAGGAGCCTCGTTAAATAACGTGGTAACAAGCGCAAAGATTATTGGCATTGTACTACTAATTTTTCTGGGGTTTTTCTTTAGCCAAAATGGACATCCCGCCAATGCTTCGACAATGGCAAAACCATTGTTGGATCAACATAATTTATCAACCTGGACGACTATTTTCTTCGGGGTTATGTTAAATGCGTTCTGGGCTTATGACGGTTTTTCAAATGTAGGTGCGGCGGCTGCAGAAATAAAAAACCCCAAAAGGAATATTCCGCTGGCGATTATCATTGGCGTAAGCATCGTACTGGTGTTGTACGTGTTGGTCAATTACGCTTATATGACCGCTATGCCACTTGGTCAAATTGCAGCAATCAGTGAAAATAAGGTAGCAGCAATAGTGGTTGCACAAAATATTATGGGCCCCGCCGGCATGGTGATGATCTCATTGCTTGTTGTGCTAAGTACCTTTGGCTATATCAATGTCTCCATCATATTGTTTGCACGCTTTTATTATAGGATGGCCCAGAAAAGAGTTTTCTTTTACCACGCTGCAAAAGTGCACCCAAGGTTCCAGACACCTTATGTGGCTCTTATATATTCAATGGTTGTGAGTTGTTTATTGGTGGTTTCCGGTAGTTTTGATGTTCTTACTGATATGGCCGTATTTGGGGCATTTAGTTTTTATGTGTTACTGGCAATGGGGCTGATTAAAATGAAAAGGAAAGGAATTATTAAAGAAAAAATACCTGCTTATCCATATGCCCCCATTTTATTTATTATTTTTATATTGATGGTGCTCACAAGCACTTTTATAAATAATCCCTCCCGTACTATTACGGGTATTGCTCTTATTTTAAGCGGTGTTCCATTTTATATTTATTTCAAAGTGAAAAAGAAGTCCTACACTCAAAATGGGAATGCACAATAATTGTCACTTTACTGTTTATTATAAATTTTTACTGTTGTTTTATCGGGTCATTAACTCCAATTTTTAAATAGGTCTTTTTTCAATTCTACTTTGCATTATAGAAATTTGATCACCGAAAAATTTTCAATATGAACTTAAAATGTCTCTGTCCTAAATGGGGAAGTGAAAATATAAGTTGGAAGGATTTCTTTCCTAAAGCAAAAAATGAAGGTTATGATGGTGTTGAGTTTGGAGTTCCACGAGATCTTCATCAAGTAACGCTGGATGAGATATGGAATCTATCAGTGAAACACGATATGCTTTTGATTCCTCAGCATTATGATACGTATGAAGGAAGTTATTCGGAACATTATGATTTGTATTGTAAATGGCTCGAAAAGATGAAACCGTATAATTCTTTTAAGATAAATTCCCAGACTGGCAAGGATTTTTTCACTTTCGAACAAAATCATTCTTTGATACTGGCTGCCGAAAGATTTGCTGAAGCCAATGGAGTTGAGATTTATCATGAAACTCACCGCAATAAGTTTTCTTTTGCCGCTCATGTTACTAAAGAATATTTGGAAAAAATTCCTTCCTTAAAAATAACACTTGACATTTCCCATTGGGTTTGTGTGTCAGAATCTTTTTTAGAAGATCAGCCTGAAGCTGTCATAATTGCTCTCGAAAGAACTGCCCATTTCCATGCGAGAGTTGGATATGCCGAAGGGCCACAGGTTCCGGATCCGCGCGCTGCAGAGTGGCAATCGGCCTTAGAGGCTCATCTTGGGTGGTGGGATAAAGTAGCAGAATTAATGAAAAGTAAAAATGAGATACTGACTTTTACTCCTGAGTTCGGGCCTTTTCCTTACATGGTTCCTTTGCCAACAACAAACGAACCCATTGCAGATCAGTGGGAAGTAAATCAATTTATGATGCGTTTGCTGAAAGAGAGATATAGTTAGAAAATATTTTCTAGAATCTCCAGAATGAAAGGCCGTTAATTTTTCTAATCATAAAACAGGAATCACTTATTAAAGTTTGTTTACTGTAAAAAAAAGAACATCTCACTCATTTAAGAGGAAAAAACAAAGTAAGACTTTGTAATTCTGTTATTCTATAAAAAGGCCGCTATATTATTCTGCCACCTCAGACGCTAATACCATCTCCAATTCTTGCGGAGAAGAAAGTATATGCAGGTAACGGTGAATATCCGAATACAAAAAGCCAGATTCTTCCGCTTTATTTAAAAAAGAAATAAGGTGGTCGTAAAATCCGGAGGTATTGAGCACAAAAATTTTTTTATTATGAAGATTTAATTGATTCCAGGTAAGCATTTCAAAAAATTCATCCATGGTTCCAAAACCACCGGCAAGCACGAGTGCCGCGTCGCATTTTTCATAGAGTAATCTTTTTCTTACGTGCATATCTTCTACTTCCAGCATCTCTGTAAGCCCGCGATGCTGGTGTTCCGGGATGGCAAGAAACGTTGGCATAATACCAGTTACTTTACCTTTTTTTTCTAAAGCGGCGTTCGCTATTGCTCCCATAATTCCTTTATTTCCTCCACCATAAATTAGGGTAATATCATTTTTAGCAAGCAGGTACCCGATTAGTTTTGCATGCTCACAAAACAATGGATCACTTCCATTTTTTGAACCGCAAAAAACTGTTAAAGATTTAATTTTCATATTTTTATTTACCTTGAAAAAAAATCAAAATTAATTCATAGAACAATAAACTATTTTTAATCTTTCTTCAATCCACTTTATGTCTCCTTTAGTTTTGCTGTCATTTATTATCGGTTATTTTTTAATTCTCATTTTCATCTCTTATCTTACTTCCAGGAAATCCACGGATAATGCTACATTCTTTATTGCGAATCGTTCGTCAAAATGGTATTTGGTAGCCTTTGGAATGATAGGAACCGCGTTAAGCGGTGTTACTTTTATTTCAGTTCCGGGGGAAGTTGGAAACCTTGCAGGATCGCAGTTTCGTTACTTTCAGTTTGTACTCGGAAATGCGGTTGGTTATTTTTTGGTGGCTTATATCTTACTCCCTTTGTATTATAAAATGCGGCTCATTTCGATTTACGAAGTAATCGAAAGAACACTTGGAAAAGTAAGTCATAAAACAGCGGCTGCCATTTTTTTGGTTTCACGCGTAATAGGTTCTGCATTCAGGTTGTATCTCGTGGCGATTGTTTTGCAAAGATTTATTTTTGATGAAATGGGCGTTCCATTCTGGCTCACCATCGTTATATGTTTATTGTTGATCTGGGCATATACTTTTCGCGGAGGCTTAAAAACCATTATCATAACGGATTCTCTTCAAACCGTATTTTTGGTAGCATCCGTTTTTCTTTCTATTTATTTTATTTGCTCCAGTTTAAATTTAAATATCAGCCAGGCGTTCCATGCCGTAAAAGACAGCAGTTATTCCAAAATATTTTTCACGCATGATTTTATTTCCAATAAATTCCATTTCACCAAACAATTTCTCGGCGGCATTTTCGTGACCATTGGCATGTTCGGGCTTGACCAGGATCTGATGCAGAAAAATCTTAGTTGCAAAAACCTGAAAGACGCTCAAAAAAATATGATCAGTTTTACCTTCATTTTTGTGATCA
>JBDTJV010000103.1:0-2590 GCA_039935675.1 Ginsengibacter sp.
GAATGAAAAAAGAGAATTGACATCGAAACAATCTATGGAAAATATTAATTGCTTTTTGGAGATGTTTTTATTTGATCTTTTTGCAAAAAATAAAAGTTACCATTATTCATAATCCGCAAAAACTTCATCTTTATAGCACCACAACCATTTTTCGCCGGGCTCAGCAGAGATTACCACAGGATGATGAGTGTGGTGATAATGTTTCGTCATGTGCATGTTCGGAGATGAGTCGCAACATAAAGTAACACCACAAGTCTGGCAGGTACGCAAATGCACCCAATCGCTGCCAATTTTTATACACTCTTCACACACCAGTTCTTTTGGTTGTTTCAATTCTTTTATTTGTTGAATATGCTCACATGTTTTTTCATTTTCCATAACAATATTTTTATCGAATAAATTTAATTTGAATTTTTAAACACTGCAAAAATACTTCTGATAGATTTTGAATAAACCTTTTTTTTCCACCGGGTTTAAGTTCCATTCTATTTATATTTTATTTTATACCCGAGAATGATTACAGCGAAAACCAGGGTTATAGTATTTGCAAAAATAATTGGAAGATTATGGCTCTCTAATCCATATATCATCCAAAGAAAGGTACCCAGGGTAAAAAAGGCATACATAGAAAATGATATTCCCTTTGTATGTTTAGTGTGGATAGTTTGTATTGCCTGTGGCAGGAATGAAAAAGTGGTACAGACGGCAGCCAATAATCCAATAATTGTTATAAAATTCATCGTAAAATTTTAAGGTAATTGATCTACATTTTTTAGATCTTCTGTAAAATCAGTTTCAGAAAAAGCCTCGGTACATTCGTAATGTGCATTGATGGCTTCTCTCCCTCTTTGTCGACCCAGTTGAATCGTTTACCATTTTAATAAAAGTGCATTTTTTTCAGCTTGTCGATAATTACGCCAGGTATTGAAGAAGAAAAGGAATAATGGTTCATTAAAATCCCCTTGATATTTCTGCAAAAAGTCATTACACCAAATATCACCAGTTCTTCCATATTTTCCTTCGGAAAGTCGACGCGATGGCATTCGATAATCGAAAAATCCTCGGGCGTTACAAAAGACTTTTCCTGTACCCATAGCAAATCATTTCCAAATAATACAAAATCCTCGCTGAAGCCTCGTTCATGTAGATCGATTACCGCTTCGTGGTAGTTAGAATAATAAATCATGATATTTATTGGTTTACTGGTTAAAATAAAAATTGATCGAAATGTGGGAGTGTTTTTATACAGACTGTTTTTTGTTTTCTTTCTGCTGATTTAAAAAGATAAAATTAAGATTGGCTAAAGTCTCATTCAATAGACAGGTTATCTTGTTTGATGTACCATTTACGGATTACAAATTCAACGAAATCATCAATCGTTATTTGATCTGTGATCACCAATTATTAAGTCAATGAATGGACGTTTCATCTATTGCCAACCATTATAAAAACATTCAAAAAATCAAAAAAAACATGCGTTTCTAATTGCAACAATACATTTTAGGAAAAGAGATAACCTGAACCAAAAAAAATTTATGTGCTCCCAATTATGGCTTACTTTTATATCATCATTTTCTCTTTTGGCAAGTTGCCTAAAAAGCTTTTCTATAATTATTCTAAGACTGCATGCTTTATTAAGATCAGGATTGTAAATGAAATTCTTTATCTCAATGTTTTAAAAATTATTTGAATAAAAAAATACATTAAATAAACCCCAGATGAAAAAATTGACAATAAAAAAAACAGTTACAAAAAAAACACCAGGGAAGAATGCCAAAAAAATGTCATTAAATAGCCCAATAAAAAATGTAGTAATTATCTTTAAGGAAAATCATGGATTTGATAATTATTTCGGAACGTTTCCCGGTGCAAACGGAGTGTCCAATCTTCCGCACCTGCCTGATCCGCCATTAAATGATCCGCTGCATACTCACCAAGCATGGTTAAAAAGAGCTACCAATGCAGTAAAGGGCCAGTATTACCAATCAGATATTCCTAATTATTTTGCTTTGGCCAAACAATTTACTTTATGTGATAATTATTATACTGATGTTGCAGGTCCATCTACTCCCAATCATTTAATGGTAATTGCTGCGGATTCTCCGGTGATAAATAATCCACATAGTTCCGATCCCAAAAAATTACAACCACCATATAACCTCCCATCACTTCCGGAAAATCTTCAAAAGCAAGGACTGGAGTGGAAAAATTATGGCGGCTATGCTTTTGATTATATTACAAATCTTCAATCTAATCCCCGGAATGTAATAGCAACTCAATTTGCACAAGATGCCGCTGCCGGAAAGTTACCTAATGTATCATGGGTGTATGGTCCTAAAAATTTAAGCGAGCACCCTACAGAAAATATCACCGATGGCGATGCCTGGTCCGCTGCCCAGATAAAGGCAATTATTAAGGGTGGATTATGGCCATCAACTGCAATATTTATCACCTGGGATGATTGGGGCGGATGGTATGATCACGTGACTCCACCCGAAGTTGAGAAATGGAAAGATGGCACTCAATTTAGATATGGCAACAGGGTAGGTTGTATTGTAGTAAGCCCTTATGCCAAAAGCGGGTATATTTC
>JBDTJV010000104.1:0-14731 GCA_039935675.1 Ginsengibacter sp.
GGCATGGCAATACCACACCAATTTAAGTGTACCAACATAGGTGGATTGTGTGCTACAAAAACGGCTAAAATTTTGGAAGCGAAATTAAATTCGAAACAATGAATTCTTCGGAAACAATCTTAAGGGTACATTTTAATTCCGATAGCCATCGGATGTCGCACCTCTTTTCTCCTCTCCATGTCATCCTGAACTTGCCGAAGAGAGGAGATAATCTTATTTAAAATAAAAATTAAAGTGCATTATGTTTGATAAAGAAATTTATATAAAAAGAAGGAAGAGATTAAAGGAACAGGTTGGAAAAGGCCTGATTTTATTATTAGGAAATGAAGAGAGTAGCATGAACTATCTCGATAATACTTATCATTTTCGGCAGGATAGTAATTTTCTTTATTTTTTTGGGATAGACAGGCCAGGCTTGGTTGCTATTATAGATATTGACAACAACAATGAAATAATTTTTGGCAATGATATAGGAGTGATAGATATTATTTGGACCGGTCCTTTAGAGTCTCTGGCTCACCAGGCTGAAGCCATTGGTGTACAAAAAACTTTACCCACTTCATCCATTGCAGAAAAAATTAAAAAAGCATTAACTGAAAAAAGCAAAATCCATTACCTGCCTCCTTACCGGGCAGATAATATGCATAAGCTAAATAGTTGGCTGAATCTTCCATTTGATTTATTGAAAGCACAGGCAAGCGTTGAACTTATTAAAGCCGTTGTTGAGCAACGGTCCATTAAATCCAATGAAGAAATTAAAGAGATAGAAAAGGGAGTAAACATAACGGTAGATATGCAGTTGGAAGCTGCACGGCTCGCCACCGAAGGAGTTTCAGAAACAAAAATTGCAGGCATTATTCATGGCATTGCTGTAAGTGCCGGCGGTAATCTTGCGTTCCCAACTATTCTTACAGTAAACGGACAAATACTTCATAATCATTCGCAGGGTAATATTTTAAAGAACGGTCAAATGGTGCTTTGCGATTGTGGCGCAGAAACGTCTATGCATTATGGTGGTGATCTTACCAGAACTTCGCCGGTTGATAAAAAATTCTCAACCAGGCAAAAAGAAATTTACGAAATTGTATTACATGCGCATGAAGCAGCGATTGCGTCTTTACATCCGGGCGTATTTTTCAAAGATGTTCATTTGCTTGCTTGTGAAAAATTAGCTGAAGGATTGAAAGCGATCGGGCTAATGAAAGGAGATACAAAGGAGGCTGTAAGCCAGGGTGCCCATGCCATGTTTTTCCAATGTGGAGCGGGACACTTGCTTGGATTAGATACGCATGATATGGAAGATTTAGGAGAAGAATATGTGGGATATACTGATGATTTAAAAAAGAGTACCCAGTTTGGATTAAAATCATTGAGGCTTGGGCGTAAAGTGGAAACTGGTTTTGTATTGACTGTGGAGCCGGGCATTTATTTTATTCCGGAATTAATTGATTTATGGAAATCAGAAAATAAATTTCCGGAATTTATTAATTACCAAAAACTGGAAACCTATAAAGATTTTAGTGGTATCCGAATTGAAGAAGATTTATTAATTACTGAAAAAGGAAGCCGCGTAATGGGAAAGAAATTATCCCGGAATGCAGAAGGTATTAAGGTTAATGCAAACGCATTATAATTCATCGCTACATGGCAGAATCGGCAATATTTCTTCCTGCACTATTTTAGATTTGTCCGAAGTTTTAGGAACCGTAAAGTGAATTACTTTTATTTTACAAACATTTCCAATGGTTCTTGCTACTTTTTAAACTTTGGGTTAAGATTAGTAAATTTTTGATTAATAGTTAGGTAAAGCAGAGATCACATTTTATATACCTTTGAAATAAAAAAATATGTCAATTAACTGGAATGGAATTTATCCCGCACTCACTACTAACTTCACAAAAGAAGACAACCTTGATTTACCCTTATTTGGGAAAAACCTAAAAGCACAAATGGATGCGGGCGTAGATGGCATTATATTGGGCGGCACTTTGGGCGAATCAAGTGTACTTTCAACAGATGAAAAGGAAAAATTAGTAAAGTTTGCTATTGAAAAGGCTGCGGGTAAAATTCCGGTGATTTTAAATATTGCTGAAGGAAGCACCCGGGAAGCACTGCAGCAGGTTGAATATGCAAAAACCTGGGGGGCACAAGGTTTGATGGCTTTGCCGCCTATGCGTTATAAAAGCGATCACAGGGAAACCGTGCAATGGTTTAAAACAATTGCCAATGCTACTGAATTGCCGATTATTGTGTATAACAATCCTGTAGATTATAAAACACTTATCACCATGGATATGTTTGATGAGATCAAAGAATGTAAGAATATACAAGCGGTAAAAGAATCTACAAGAGATGTTACCAATGTATCACGGATGCGTAATCGTTTTGGTAATCGTTATAAAATTTTATGTGGCGTGGATACGCTGGCGATGGAAGAACTTTGTCTCGGTGCGGATGGTTGGGTAGCAGGATTGGTTTGCGCATTTCCCAGGGAAACAGTAGCCATTTATCGATTGGTAAAATCGGGAAAATTGGAGGAAGCCGCGAAAATCTACCGATGGTTTATGCCATTGCTCGAAATGGATATTCATCCGAAACTGGTGCAATATATCAAGCTGGCAGAAGAAGAGGAAGGTATTGGGAGCGAGGCAGTGCGGGCGCCACGGCTTATTTTGGAAGGAGAGGAAAGGGAAAATATTTTAAAAACAATCAGAGATGGAATTGCATCACGCCCTGAACTTCCTGATTATTCGAAATTGAAATTTGAAAATGAAGTTTTGTTGAATTGATAAAAATAAAAATGATGTTTACAGATGCTACTACAGATGAAATAAATAAAGCGATGAAAGAGGCATGGGATGCATTTCATCAATACAGAAAAATGCCTTTGAAAAAACGCGCTGATTTTATGCGCGCAATTGGGGAAGAGCTAAAAAAAGATGAAGAAGAATTAGTTCAGTCAGCGATGAAAGAAACCAATTTACCTGAAGCAAGATTGAGAGGTGAATTGGCCAGGACTATTTTTCAACTGAATCAATATGGTAATGCCGCAGAAAGCGGGGAATGGCTGGAAGCCAGGATAGATACGGCTGATGCTGATAAAAAACCTCCCAAACAAGACATACGTAAAATGCTGGTGCCTCTTGGTCCGGTGGTTGTTTTCGGTGCAAGTAATTTTCCATTTGCCTATTCGACTGCGGGCGGCGATACAGCGTGTGCTTTTGCTGCAGGTTGTCCTGTAATTATAAAAGCACACCCAGCACATGCTCAAACGTCTGAGAAAGTGGCCAAGGCAATTTTAAATGCAGTAAACAAACAAAAATTGCCGAAAGGTATTTTTGCCCATATTCATGGAGCAGGTATAGAAATAGGAAAAGCATTGGTAATGCATGAACATACGTCAGCTGTTGGTTTCACAGGATCACTGGGCGGAGGAAAACAATTATTCGATTGGGGAAACCAACGTAAAGTTCCGATTCCTGTTTTTTCAGAAATGGGAAGTATCAATCCTGTTTTTTTATTACATGAAAAGTTGAAAAGTTCTTCAGAAGAAATTGCTACAACTTATGCTGGTTCTATTACACAAGGCGTTGGTCAATTTTGTACGAATCCCGGGTTAATCATTGGAATCGAAGGAGATGATCTGAAAAAATTCATTGAAACTGTGGGTAAGGAAATAGAGAAAATAGCTCCGGCAAAAATGTTGCATCCGGGCATTGCAAAAGCTTTTGATGAAAAAAGAGATAAGGCTTTGCAACAACAAAATGTAACGACGGTTTCGGTTTCGGATACGCCTAAAAAAGACAATGAAGGAACACCAACTGTGGCGACGGCTTCAGGGAAAGATTTTTTAAACAACCCGATTTTGCACCAGGAAGTCTTTGGTCCTTATTCATTGGTGGTAAGATGTAAAGACATGAAGGAAATGATTGACGTAGCGAGACATTTGGAAGGGCAATTAACGGCTACTTTGATGGCTACTGATAATGATTTTCTTTCTAATGATGAACTGGTAGAAGCGGTGAAAAATATATGTGGAAGGTTTATTTTAAATGGAGTTCCTACAGGAGTCGAAGTATGCCTGAGCATGCAGCATGGCGGCCCTTTTCCTGCTACAACGGATTCAAGATTTACTTCAGTGGGTGCGGATGGAATCAAGCGTTTTGCAAGGCCGATCGCATTTCAGAATTGGGAAAATAAATTATTACCGGATGAATTAAAAAATGAAAATCCATTGAAAATATGGCGTACCGTCAATAACCAATTGACAAAGGAACAGATTCATTAAATGTGGTGCTTTCAAATTATTTTTGATTAAATGTTGTCAAAACCAATCTCAAAAAAATATCCCAACTCTTCTTTGGAAAGATTTGGAGGATCAGTTTTTCAATGCATTGACGCTCATACCTGCGGCAATCCTGTACGTTTGGTAGCTGAAGGTGGCCCAGCATTGGAAGGAAATACCATGAGTGAAAGACGTCAGCATTTCTTAAAAGAATACGATTGGATAAGGAAAGGTTTAATGTTTGAACCTCGTGGCCATGATATGATGAGTGGAAGTATTTTATATCCGCCATGTGATCCGCAGCATGATGTGGGTGTTTTATTTATCGAAACAAGTGGCTGCCTTCCTATGTGCGGTCACGGCACAATAGGAACAATTACTATCGCCATTGAAGAAGAATTAATTCAGCCAAAAACTCCCGGCGTTGTGTTGATGGAAACTCCTGCAGGGTTAGTAACGGTAAAGTATAAACGTAAAGCTAAAAAGGTTGTTTCTGTTAGATTAACAAACATTGCCTCTTTTCTTACTGCCGAAAATATCGAAGTAGAATGTCCTGATTTAGGAAAATTAAAAGTAGATGTTTCTTACGGTGGAAATTATTATGCGATAGTAGATGTCCAGGAAAATTTTAAAGGACTTGAAAAGTATTCTGCAGGTCAATTAATTGCCTGGAGCAGGGAAATGAGAAAGAGGATCAATGAAGAAAATGAATTTATTCATCCTGAAAATTCAACCATTAATTCTTGTTCACATATATTGTGGGCAGGAAAAGTTTTAGATAAAACCTCCACTGCACGCAATGCAGTTTTTTATGGAGATAAGGCGATTGACCGTTCGCCATGTGGAACAGGAACTTCGGCGAGAATGGCGCAATGGTATGCGAAAGGGAAATTAAAAAAAGGCGACGAGTTTATTCATGAAAGTATTATTGGAAGTAAATTTATCGGACGGATTGAAGAAGAATTGAAGGTAGCCGGCAAACCCGCCATACGCCCAAGTATAGAAGGATGGGCAAAAATTTATGGGTACAATACCATTTCTATTGATAAGGATGATGATCCTTACGCATTCGGCTTCCAGGTGATCTGATTACCAGCAAAAACTTCTAAAAAATTTAGGAATGAATCTTAGGTTACTCTAACCAATTTCTTCTGCAATTTTCCTACTCAATAACGGGTACGCTTTAGTAAACAAGCAATTAGTCATTAATCTTATTTTGTAAAAAAAATATAGCATTATGTTTTTATTGTTTAATTTTTTTTGAAGAAGCCATTAGTTTAACGGGAAAGTAGAAATGTAACTGCATTCCAAATAGCTTAATGGTGCTCCTTCCTGACTTTGACACTATTTTTCCAGTAATTTTATATTCAATTGATTATCAAAAATATATGCTTTTTGCGTCACCCTTTTTGGGTGACGCAATCTGGTAAATGTGTTATTTTAGGGGATGTTTGTGCGTAAAAAAAAGAATCGTTCGGGTACGACTAGTGTCGTTATTGTTGAAAAGAAGAATGGCAGATTCAAGGAACTGAAGACTATAGGTGTCAGTAGTGAAGAAAACGAGATAGAGAAATTCAATGTCGAAGGCAAAAATTGGATTTCTATTCAAACCAAAGGCGAGGATATCTTCCATCATTCAGAAAGAATAGCCGAAGAAAAGCAATTAATAGAACATCTTGTTTCAAACATTGAAGGCATTCTTTTAAACGGCACCCAGCTGATATTAGGTAGGGTGTTTAATCTTATCGGATTCGGGTCAATTGATGACGATATATTAAAGCAATTGGTGATAGCCCGCTTAAGCCAGCCGATGAGCAAGTTGGCAACGGTTGATTATCTGAAGTCGCATTTTGACGAAGATGTACAGTTGCATAAGATTTATCGGTATCTGGATAAATTATATAATACACAAAAAGACAAAGTGCAGGAGATAAGCATTGATCATACTAAAAAAGTACTTGGCGGAAAAGTGGGCTTAATGTTTTACGATGTAACGACTCTTTATTTTGAAACAGATTATGAAGATGGTTTTCGTGAAAATGGGTTCTCTAAAGACGGGAAGCATAGTCAGCCACAATTAGTATTAGGTCTATTGGTTAGCAAAGATGGATATCCGCTTTCGTATTCGTTATTTCCGGGAAAACAATATGAAGGTTATACGATGATACCCATCGTTGAAGATTTCGTTAAGCGATTTGATTTAGGTGATGACTTTGTGGTGGTAGCTGACTCCGGATTGATGAATAAAACCAATATTGAACTTTTAGAATCAGGAGGTTATCAGTACATCATAGGAGCGCGGATAAAAGGCGAAAGCGAAAAAATAAAAAAATGGGTTTTAAGCCTGGAACATCAGGATGATGTATTTCATGAAACACGAAAAGGAAATGCACGGCTCATTATAGGCTATTCTGAAAAACGGGCAAAGAAAGACAAATACAATAGAGACAGGGGTATAACAAGGCTGAAGAAAACTTATAAGAGTGGAAAGATTACTAAGGACAATATAAATAAGCGTGGCTACAATAAGTTTTTGGAGATTTCAGACAACATACATGTCACCATCAATCAGGAAAAAATAAGCGAGGATCAGCGTTGGGATGGGTTAAAGGGATATTTAACCAATACCGAATTACCCGCTGATGAAGTGTGTTTTCAGTACAACGGTTTGTGGGCTATAGAGCGAGCCTATAGGGTAACTAAAGGAACAATTGAACTGCGGCCGATGTTTCATTTTTCAGAGAGAAGAATAGAAGCTCACGTGTGTATATGCTTTGTGGCATACAAGGTATATAAAGAGCTTGAAAGAATTATAAAATCAACCGGGATTGACCTGAGCGTAGATAAAGTATTAAGTGCTGCCAAAACAATCACGACACTCAAAGTAAAGCTACCACTCAGCGGCAGCATTATGCATAAGACGATGATATTAACTAAAAAACAAAAAGAAATTGCATTTCTGTTCGATGAAATTTTTTGGAAAAAATTAGATGGTCATTTTGGGTGACGCATTGCCAAAGTCAGGAGCTTAATGGTGCTCCTTGATGGAGAAGACTTACTCAATTATCTGCGAAAGACTTGTTTGTAAATAGTATTAAAATTAGTTTATATTTAATATAAATTTCAGCGGTATTAAATATTGGAGTAATGCATGCTATTACCACATTTATTATAGACGATGAATTCCAAAGCAGGAATTTTCTACATAAAATGCTGCTGCAATATTTCCCTGAGTTGAAAGTAGTTGGCGAGGCATCTTCAATTAAAGATGGATTAAAAGGAATAATCGAATACAATCCAGGAATTGTTTTCCTTGACATTCAATTGCAGGACGGGACTGGTTTTGATCTCCTTAGCCGGCTTTCTAAAATAAATTTTGCCCTTATATTCATTACAGCTTTTGACCAATATGCTATTAAAGCTTTCCGGTTTAATGCCATTGATTATTTACTGAAACCAATCGTTATCCCCGAATTTATAGAAGCTGTAAATAAGGCGAAAGAAAAAATATCCTCGGCGCAGGCAACTTCCAAAGAACAGGTAGAACGGCTATACGAGGATATCAAGAATCCTCAAAAAATTCGGGATAAAATTGCCATCCCCAGTGCGGAAGGCTTTATAGTAGTACCATTATGCGAAATCGTTTATTGCCACGCCAGCAGCAATTACACTGAATTTTTTCTTGCTGATAAAAGATGTGTTTTATCAAGTTATACTCTAAAGCAGTACGACGAAATGCTGACTCCCCAATCATTTTTTCGGGCTCATCGTTCTTACCTTATCAATATGGCACACGTGAAAATATATAGAAAAGGCGACGGCGGAGATATAGTGATGAGCAACGGTCATGAAATAGAATTGGCACACACCCATAAAGATGAATTTTTACGTCTTTTAAATATAAGATAGTGAAAGCTTTTACGGTTTATATTTTCTTAGAATATTTATTTGCCATACTAATACTTATATCGCCGGCTTACACCTGTGCGCAGCATTTCAGTTCCCGGCTTTACAATGTTACGGATGGATTACCGGGTGCCAGTACCTACGAAGCTGACGAGGATAGTTACGGCTATTTATGGATATGCACTTCTGCGGGTCTTAGTTGCTTTGACGGAAGACAATTTGTGAGCTATAGCCTTATTGACGGGCTGCCATCACTGCATGTCCTGAATGTTTTCGAGGATGGTAAAAAGCGGCTTTGGGTTGGCACTAATGCGGGCATGGCTCAGTTTAAAAATAATAAATTTATAACCTATCCTCTTAGCGATAATCAGAACAACATTTGGGTTTTTCAGATAATGGAAACCCGCGACAAACATGTATGGGCTGCAACCAGTAAAGGCGTTTATGAATTTGAAAATAATTTTTGGAAAAAACTTATACTTTTTCCCGGCTTTGAAAACTCCATATGCAGGCAGGTGGTGGAAACCAAAGAAGGATTATATATCAATTATGGCAGTGATATTGTTTGCCGGGATAAAAAGGGAAATTGGCTGCATATCGAATCGGACCAGGATTATGGTTCTTTTTTTAATGTTATGTCATTACAAAAGAATGAAATCTGGGTAAGCACCATAAAAAATATTTATGCAATTCGCAATCACCAGCTCAGTCCAATATTAATAAAGGATCTGCCTGGGAAAAGTTTTTTTTCTTATTTAATTGATTCAAAAAATCGTCTCTGGCTTGCCGGAAAATATGCGATCGCAATTTATAAACCAAACGACTGGCGGGATTTATGGGATTCAATTATCAATCAATATGGTTATACGTTTAAAATTAGTGAAGACTCAAGCCATAATTTTTGGATAGGTACAAGCAGTGGTTTATTAGAACTAAATGAGATTGATTTTAAGATTATCTATAAGAAAAACAATGCACCTCTCACTGGAATTTATAATACAATGGCTCTTTCCAATAACCGTTTAATTTTTTCATCAAGTGGAAAAACAGGGTTATTAGTTTACCAAAACAATTCCTTTAAACAGATAAAGCGGCCGCAAACTATAGATAAGAAAAGCTATTACACAGACCTTGTTGATAGCTATACTTTTGATGCACCCGGTAGTTTATGGATGACAACAAGATTTAATAGGCTTTTGCATTTTGATGGTAAAAAGCTCGAAGACTTTTCAACTGCTTTACACTTGAAAACTACAGAATCTATTTATGCTATAGCCTATGCAAAAGAGCGAAATAAATTTTTCGTTTGTGCCGATTCTACCTTACTATATGGTACTAATTTAAAATTTTCAACCTTTATCCCACGCAATACAGGTCTGCCGATTATAAAACCCACAAGAGTTTTTGTGGCAAAAAATGGCTTAATTATTATATATGTTGATGGTATCGGCGTATATGGTATTGATGCTGAAAATGATCTTATTCCTCTTATTAAAGAAACCGGAATCGATGGCAGTAAAAAAGGGATTGAAATACGGGTTTGTTTTTACGGAGACGCGAATAATAATTTTTGGATAGCCTTTCCCGGCCTGGGAGTGTATGAATATGGATTTACAATAAATAAGTTGCTTTTTTTAAAAAAACATTTCACGATTAAAGATGGGCTTCAAAATAATGATGTCAACGGCATAACCGGTGATAAGCAAAACAGGCTTTGGATTGCATCTAATATAGGATTGGATATTTTGCAACTGAATAAGCACGCCAAATATGAGGTGTTTAATTATGCAAAAGCTGATGAATTTAACCTGGACGGATTTGATCTTGAAAAACTCACAACGGACGCAAAAGGCAATGTATGGCTTTCTTCACCCGATAAAGTAATAAAATTTGATCCTGGTAATGTCAGTCTGCACAAGGAAACGCCCCGGATAAATATTGAAAAAGTGACACTTGCTTTTGGAGAAACGAATTGGAGCAGACTGGCTGATTCTTTATACGGGTATGAAAGGTTACCCTATGATCCGGTATTGAAGTACAATCAAAATTCGCTTGGAATTTTTTTTAACGCCAATGATCTTTCTACGTCTAATTCTGCTTCTGAATATTCCTATAAATTATTTCCGTTGGATACGTCATGGAGTTTTCCGGTTAAAACCAAATCAGTATCCTTTGCCCAATTACCTCCAGGAAAATACCGTTTTTATGTGAAAGCAAAAGACCTCGCTTCTCCATGGAGTGTTCCTGCAGTTTTTAGCTTTACGATCAAGTCGCCTTTTTGGGATCAATGGTGGTTCCGGCTTGCTGTCATTGCACTTGCGGCTTTTATTATCATCAATATTTTCAAGTCAAGAGTCAGGAGAATAAGAAATGATGCCTTCGTGGAAAATCAACTGAAAGAAATGGAAATGAAAGCGTTGAAAGCCCAGATGAACCCACACTTTGTTTTTAATGCCATTAATTCCATCCAGGCATTGGTAGCAAACGATAGAAAGATGGAAGGCATTCATTATATCGGTTCGTTCTCCCGGCTGCTGAGGCTCGTATTCGAAAACTCGGAAAAAAATGTGATCAGTCTTGATAAAGAGTTGGAAACAGTTGGGCTGTATATTCAGCTTGAAACGCTGCGATTGAATATGGAATTGCATTACACAAAAAATATTCCTGAGAATGTTGTTCCCGAGTATGAAAAAATTCCTCCTCTTATTTTGCAGCCTTTTTTTGAAAATGCCTTATGGCACGGGCTTAGTTCCAAAGAAGGAAGAAAAGAAATTACCATTGCTGTTTCTATAGAAGATCAATGGCTTATTTGCGATATTATTGACAATGGAATTGGACGTGCAAAAGCCCTTGAACTGAAAGAAAAATCTCCCGGAATTCATTTATCAAAAGCCATAGAAATTACCAGGAAAAGATTAATTGATTTTAATGGAGATGCAACTTTATCCCCTATTGAATTTAAAGACATTTTCGATCCGGAAAATAATCCATCCGGTACCAAGGTTACTGTACGCATTAAAAGGAAAATAAACGATTCATACTTTTCATTTAATAAATCGATGTAGTACATTCAACTAGTTTTTTCCACTCTTTGCTAAATAGCTTACAATAGTCATTTGAGGTCGCAGTATTTTTAATCATGGATTTCTTTCTGGGTGTGCTGATTTTACTGATCACAGTGATAATTGGCATCTTTTGGAGACCGATCATGTTTTTATTATTTCACAAGAGAAATAAAAACAAAAGATAGTACCTGTGTATTTTAGAGATTAAGAATAAAGATATCCTTCCATACCTCGCTAAACAAACTAATATCCCCGAAGAACGGAACTGCTTACCATTTAAAAGCACGATCATTTATCATTAGCAATGGGCTTTTTTAATCAATCAATAAAAACAATAAAATGAAAACAAAAAATTCACTTATGCTCAGCATATCGATGTTGGGCGCGCTTTTCTTTACGGGATGTAAGAAAAATCAACCACCAGATTGCGGCTATGGTAAAACAATGGTTACAACATCTAAAGTTTTTGCTACAGGGTTTAATGATCCGCGCGGTTTAAAATTTGGCCCCGATGGAAATCTATATGTAGCGGAAGGGGGTTATGGAGGAACTACCCCAAGTAATGCATGCATGCAGGTTATCCCTCCTGTTGGTCCTTACCTGGGTAGCGATACAGGTAGCTGCATTTCAAAAGTTGATTGGCAAGGTAATAGAACTATTTATGTGAATCACCTTCCGTCAAGCACCACTTCACCTGGTGGTGGCAGTGGTATCCAGGGAGTAGCTGCTGTAGCATTTATTGGTAATGATATGTACGCAGTTTTTGCCGGTGCCGGTTGCTCACATGCCGTACTTGATATTCCTAATGCTGTAATAAAAATCAATCCTGACAGAACCTGGAAAATCGTAGCCAATCTCAGCCAGTTTTTAATGAATAATCCTGTTAAAAATCCTAATCCTCCGGATTTTGAACCAGATGGCACCTGGTGGAGCATGATAAATTATGATGGTAATCTTTATTCAGTAGAACCAAACCATGGGGAATTAGATAAGATTACACCTAATGGAAATGTTAGCCGTGTAATTGATATTTCTGCTTTTGAAGGGCACATCGTTCCAACAGCGCTTGCAGCTCATAATGGAATGTTTTACATTGGAAACCTTGACGTTTTTCCAGTGGTACCCGGAAGCTCAAGCATCTACCAGGTTACGCAAAGCGGGCAAATTAAAACCGTTGGCACTGGCTTTACAAATATACTTGGATTAACCTTTGATGACGAAAACAGGTTATATGTTCTTGAAACAAATACCGCTGCAGGTGGGTTAACTCCTGGTACCGGTGATATCGTAAGAATAGACCAGGCTGGCAAAAGGCAAATAATTACAAGCGGGTTGAATTTGCCTACTGCATTAACTTTCGGGCCTGATGGAAAACTATATGTATCTAATTGGGGTATTGGTGCTCCCGGAATGGGCCAGATTTTGCAAATAAGCTTTAATTGTGAGGCAGTTCACGGTGAAAAGAGCGAATAGTTTTGTTTTTTATCAAATAACTCTGTAATTATTTTTTCTCATAATCGGGCTATTTTAAAAGCAGCAGGGAAACTTGCTGCTTTTTTTAGGATAAAGCACTTGGCAAAAGGCTAAGCCAAATTTGATTGTAGCAAAATGGAGAAGCTCTTGTGCTTATAATTTTAAAGACCTTCCTTTGGATAAAATGAGGAGCAGTAAACCAACAATTAAAGGGATTTTCTCTTTCGAGGAAATGCTGCTTTCTGTCCTTTCATATCATTAATGGAGATAGAAATTATTTATGTTCAAATAACAACAATTATCAGGTGTTATTTAAGAGAAGGTAAAACCCCGCCGCAATTAGTGCACCTGATATTGGACCAACAATTGGTATCCATGCATATTTCCAATTGTTCGAATCTTTTTCTTTCATAGGGAGTAATGAGTGAACAATGCGAGGTCCAAGATCGCGGGCAGGATTAATCGCATAACCTGTAGTTCCACCAAGAGAAAGCCCTATGGCCCATACGATAAAAGCTACCGGGATGGCGCCAATTGAACCTAAACCTATCGGCGTTTTTTCATTTCCCATTTCTCCATTGGTAAAATAAAATACAGCAAATATTAAAACAAAGGTTCCTATAGCTTCGCTTACCAGGTTTAATTTTGTGTTTTTTATGGCAGGACAGGTAAAAAATGCAGCGGATTTTAATCCTCTTTCTTTAGTGGCAACAAAGTGATCCCGGTACATCAGCCATACCAAGAATGACCCGGCCATTGCTCCCAATAATTGAGCAACAATAAAAAGAGGAACCCGGCTCCAGGCAAATTTGCCGGCTACAGCCAGGCCGATAGTTACTGCTGGATTTAAATGAGCGCCACTATATGGCCCGGCGATTACTACTCCGGCAAACACAGCAAGCGCCCAACCGGTCGTGATAACAATCCAACCGCCGCCTTTACCTTTTGTGCCCTCTAAAACCACGTTTGCTACTACACCATTTCCCAGGAGAATTAATATCATGGTACCGAGTAATTCAGCAATAAAAGGATTCATGTTTCTATGATTTTGTATTAGATTTTTAGAATTAATCTTCAGCTTCTGAATCAGCCCAACTGGTAGCAGCCTTTATGGCTCTATACCATCCTTTTATAAGATTTTCTTTGCTTATACCTCCTGGTTCAAAACTTTTATCAATTTTCCATTGTTGTTGAATTTCTTCTATATTTTTCCAAAATCCTACAGCGAGCCCGGCAAGATAAGCTGCACCAATAGCCGTAATTTCAGAGATCTCAGGACGGACAACTGAAGTATTGAGTATGTCTGCCTGGAATTGTAATAAAAGATTGTTTTTGGTTGCTCCTCCATCTACCCTTAACTCCCGGATCTCAATTCCTGAATCGGACTCCATCGCTTTCAAAACTTCCATGGTTTGAAAAGCGATACTTTCCAGAGCTGCCCTTGCAAAATGACTTCTGTTAGTTCCGCGGGTGATGCCGACGATTGTTCCGCGGGCATATTGATTCCAATAAGGAGCGCCCAATCCTGCAAAAGCCGGTACAATATATACACCGCCGCTGTCTTCTACCTGGTTGGCCAAATCTTCAATTTCTGCGGCATTGGATATTATTTTTAATTCATCCCTAAGCCATTGTACAACGGCTCCTGCAATGAAAATGCTTCCTTCAAAAGCGTATTCCACTTTATCTCCTATCTTCCAGGCTATAGTGGTGATAAGATTATTTTTAGACCTGATCGGCTTTTCGCCGATATTCATGAGCATAAAACAGCCCGTGCCATAAGTATTTTTTACCATTCCCGGTTTGTTGCAAACATGTCCAAATAAAGCAGCTTGTTGGTCTCCGGCGATTCCGCCAATCGGAACTTTGGCACCCAACAATTTTCCGGAAGTTTCTCCATAATTTTCACTGGAACTTTTTACTTCCGGAAGCATACTTTTCGGAATTTGAAAAATCTCCAGTAACTCATCATCCCATTCAAGTGTATTGATATTAAAAAGCA
>JBDTJV010000105.1:0-2726 GCA_039935675.1 Ginsengibacter sp.
CCGTGTAGCCCTGTCAACTCCGCCGGCAATAAGGCGTTTATCGAAATGATGGCTCAATAAAAAATGATCAATACGTAAGCCTGCATTGCGCTCAAAAGCATTCCTGAAATAATCAAAGAAGGTATAAATCACTTCCCCCGGATATAGTTTACGAATGGCATCTGTCCATCCCTGCTCAGTCAGGGTTCTAAAAGCAGCGCGTACTTCGGGAAGAAATAATGCATCTTTCACCCAGCGCTCAGGTTTGTAAGCATCCAGTTCTGTAGGCATTACATTAAAATCACCTGTGAGTATTACCGGTTGATCCAGTGCGAGCAAATCAGCGGCATGAAGCTGCAATCTTTCAAACCACCTCATTTTAAAATCGAACTTTGGCCCTGGTGTCGGATTGCCATTGGGCAAATAGAGACATCCAATTATAACATTATTTACTTTGGCTTCAATATAGCGGCTATGCAGATCTTCAGGGTCGCCGGGAAGCACTCTTCTTATTTCCTGTGGTGGTTCATTTTTAGATAATATCGCCACTCCGTTCCAGCTTTTCTGTCCGTGCCAGATGGCATGATAGCCTGCGTTCTTTATTGCCTCCTCCGGGAATTTTTCCTGTGGTGCTTTTAGTTCCTGCAGGCAAGCAACATCAGGGGCAGTTTCTTCAAGCCAGCGAAGCAGCACCGGTAATCTTGCACTGATACCATTTACATTATAAGTAGCGATTTTCATAAAAAATAAATTAATAAAAAGAATGGAGGCAAACTTAAATCTTTAATTGAAATGATGGTAATCATTTTATCAGAAAAATGTAATTCAGAAGAGAAATAGGATACCAAATAAAGAGGTATTTGCCGGACATAAGGAATGAATACTTTTAATCCTACCGCACTTTCCGGTAAACCAACAATTAGGAAAGATTTTCATTTTTATTTATAACGTTGGTGCTTATACGAAAACTTTTTCTTTCTATTTGTCCCTTTCATAGACAACCTTTCCCTGGACAATCGTTTTTTGGATCTGAAAATCATCATTAAAAATTACTATGTCTGCATCTTTGCCGGCAACTAATTCACCCTTTTTATTCAATACATTTAGGATACGGGCAGGTGTAGCGGTAAGCATTTTTACCGCATCAGTTATAGGTACTTCAGCCATTTGCACCATTGTTTGTAATAACCGGTTTGCAGTAGCAACACTCCCCGCAAAGGAAGAACGGTCCTGCAACTTGGCCACGCCATCTTCTACAATTACTTTTAATCCATTATGCAGACTTCCTAAAATGCTTTCTCCTCCAGGCATTCCGGCGGCACGCATTGCATCGGTGATCAGCGCAATCCTATCGGGACCTTTAATTTTGTAAA
Organism: Ginsengibacter sp.; assembly: GCA_039935675.1. Lineage (GTDB taxonomy): Bacteria > Bacteroidota > Bacteroidia > Chitinophagales > Chitinophagaceae > Ginsengibacter. The sequence goes on from JBDTJV010000105.1 coordinate 1,353, forward strand.
CCAGCTTCAGCAGCGGCGCAGGCAGGTGAACGCCATCAGCAATTATTTCTACATCCATTTCGTCAATCAAATAAGCGCTTTCAATTACGCCGGCATACCTGTAAGCATTTCTCCTGGTAACTCCTGTCATGGCCGAATATAAATGTGTGATTAATGTGTAACCATTATTGAAAGCCTCCAGCACTTCTTCATAAACAGCATCCGTATGCGCAATTGCCGGCAAAATATTTTTTGATCTCAAAAAACGCCCCAGTTCTATACTTCCTTTTAATTCAGGTGCACTGCTCCATCGTTTAATACAAGAAGTGGAAGAAATTATTTCGCGGTATTCCACAGGATCAGGGTTTCGAATATAACGCGCATCCTGGGCGCCACACTGGTTCATGGACAGGTAAGGTCCTTCCAGGTGCATGCCAAGAAACTGTGCACCATTCATATTCTTTTTGTTGGCGCTTTCATAAATGGCTAAGGTTTGAAGTAATTCCTCCTTACTGCTCGTTAAGGTAGTTGGTAACATTGATGTAGTTCCATATTGTGCATGTAACTCTGCGATTTTCAAAAATGCGGTTTCACTTCCATCCATAAAATCGTGGCCGCCTCCCCCATGCACATGAATATCAATAAATCCCGGAGACACGTAATTTCCTTTCGCGTCAATTGCAATCGCATTTTCTGATTCAATATTTTTTTCACTAATTGCAGTGATCTTTTTCCCGGTAACAAGAATGCTTGCCTTCTCAATAATTGCATGAGGCGTTATGATCCTGGCATTGTAGATTTTTAATCGTTGCTGATCCATGTGATTTTTTCTTTTGTTTCAAAGTCCAACTTTTCGGCAGCCTCCTTATCAAGATAAACAGTGCAATTACCATGCGTCCGCAAAATAGTAGATGGATATAAATTGCTGATTTCTTTTTCCAAAGTATTTTTTACAGCCACTGCTTTTCTTGCGCCCGGAACCGAGCAAAGAATATGTTTTGATTTGATGATTTGTTTTATCGACATACTAATAGCCTTTTGTGGTACTTCATCAAGTGACTGAAACCAACCTTCACCCATTTGTTGTTTTTTGCATACATCATCTAATTCAACAATGAGGTAAGGTTTATCCTTTTCAAAATCTGCCGGAGGATCGTTAAAGGCAAGATGGCCGTTTTCACCAATACCAATAAGCGCTACATCTATGGGATGCTTATGTATTAAATCTCCCAGGCGTTTGCATTCTTCTTCTGCATCACTTTCCCCATTGATTAACCAGGCATCTTTCAGTTTTGGAACTCGCGATAAAAATCTTTCCTGTAAATATTTTCTGAAGCTTGCCGGATGAGTGATAGGTAAAGAAATGTATTCATCAAGATGAAACATGACAACTTT
>JBDTJV010000106.1:0-2717 GCA_039935675.1 Ginsengibacter sp.
GCAAGTATGCGGCGGCAGCGCAAAAAATAATGATAAGTAAGTTTTGAATTTCATCAACCGGCAGAGAATATCCAAGGTCGATAAAAACTCCTTTTTCCAAAAAAAGTAAAGGACGGGTAAGAGCAGGTAGTAAAATTAAAAGGCCTAATATAAAAAGATAAGGACCAACCTTACTAAGAATATTCAAAAATGTTGGCAAGACTCCCTTTTCATTTCCTTTTCCGGCGGTTTTAGAACTGAAAGCAGCTTTGACACAGGAAGCAACCAAGGCTATCCATCCCCCGGTAGCGGCGATGCTAGGAGCAGCCCATTCATGAAAAGCGTGTTGAAGAAAAGTCCATCCAAGTAATGCAGAGGAGGATACTAAAACCCACAAGAAGGATATTCTATGAATATATGCACCAATTCTACCCCACCACTCACGTCTTTCGTCCGGAAAATATTTTCCTAACAATCCCATCCTGGCTATTACGGTAAAGCTAAAGACTTCTAAAGTCAACGGAACTCCGAAAATAAATTGAAGTAGCTTTTTGTTTATAGGTATTAAACCAATGGACGTATCTGGCATTTTCTCAAGTAAATCTGCCACCAGAGCCAGGCAGATCAATCCAAAAATGGCGGAGAATAAGGTAATACTGAATAGAATAATAAATGAACTTACTTTATTGTGTTGGTAGTTTTTTATATTATCCATATAGTTGCCTAAAAAGGCTACAATTAATAAACAGAAAAACGCAACGACTGCCGCCGGCCAAAAAAATATTATTTTGTCATAAATAGATAATGATGGAACACCTGTTTTATTAAAGCCTGAAGATAGCCATGCACTGATAATATAAGCCCCGATAATGGAAATGGCAATAATCGCCGTGCTTATTTTATTTGTATTGTCCCTGCGGATATTCATCCGTGGAGGGGTATCCTCTCTATAAGCATGCATTCCCATACCGGCAAGTAATGCCACAGGGGTTAATAGTAAAATACTAAAGCCGAGTACTTCTAACCGGGAAGGATCAAGATTGATCATAAGATGGTCTGCCCAAAAGAGAAATAAGAGATTGCCGCCAAACAATACAGATAACAAAAGCAAAAAGATGACGATCTGATTCAAAAGCGTATTTCTCAACCAGGTCATACCAAATGTCCAGGAGTCAACGGACATGATACTTGCATTTGGCGCAAAGTAATTACTGAACATTCTAAGCCATTTTATAGGTGTCAGTTCCAGGCCGGCCGGATCAGGAGATTTGTCGGGGCAAAGCCTGTTAGAAACCTTAACCACAGATTCTTCTTTTTTAATCCAGGTTGCAAGCCAACTACCGATATATCCCCCACCAGATACTGTTGACAAATAGTCGAATTTGCCAATCAGTTTTTTCCTGGCAAGCCCTTGTAAAATCCCGAGGTTAAAAGTAGCAGATCTAATACCTCCTCCTGAAAAAGCCAGCGCACAGACCCCCATTTGTTTCACTTTTTCAAAAGGGTCATTGATATCCACCTCTTCGACTTTTGGCGCTACATCGGATAGTTCCTCCAGGCCTGTTACAAATTCTTCCTCCTGCCTCCTTATGCGATTGACCTCAATCTCTTTTAATTCCTGAATGAATACTAACTCAAAAGACAATGGCACATTTTTGTGATTGATGAGTTGATCAATAAGCGCGGTATGGTCTTGTAACAGCAATACTGCGCTAGTTCCTGACGTTTTTTCTAAATCTTTAAACTTCCCCGATATTTTAATTTCTTCCTCAGTCAACAGGACAGCTTTGTCATCATTGCTGGTCCCCCACATTTGTAGAATTCTTTGTTCACCAGCATCATAAACGCCACCCCCTAATGCCAGTATTATTTGTATAGGTAAATATTCTATTGCAGTTGCAAGACTCAAACACTGCCAGGATTTTTCATATAAAATCGCTTCTATCACCATTCTCCAGTTATAGGGTGTAGGGTACCTGCCGTAAGTTTCCTGTAGTTTGGATATTCCATTTGGCCTGTTGTCATTAATCCATTTAACAAGCTTTACACAAATTTTGACGGTATATTCTATAGCCTGTGGTTTATCAAGCTTCTTACTGCTGATCCATACAAGTTCCTTAGCCCGATCATCAAATTTATCTTTCGACATGTCCTTGTAAATGAGGCTTCGAAATTTTGATTCAAAATCGCCAGGAGATATAGTTAAGATACTAACCTTGTCCGTTTCTTTTTCGAGATAAATTTCTCCATTCAGCAAGGTGGTTTGAATAGCGGTAATAAAGGAAATCGCGCGTGCTGCCAAATCTGATATAGGGTTCATAAAAAAAATTATGTGTTGGCTATATTGATTGTTTTTTAGGAATTAAATGCATGGTCATACATACACCTTGTCTTAATCCCTTCTGTATAGATCCTATTAAAACTAATCTTCCAGGTAGGGATTTAATAAGGGAATTCCCTGATTTTCTTCATGGAAAACCACTATAATTTTTTTTACAAAAAGTAAATTGGTTAAGAAATAAATTTTGAAAGGTCGTGTTTTGTAAATTGGCCGGAAGAATGGAGATATCGTAAAGAAGGATTGAGGAACCATCGTGTCATTTATGTATACCCCGCTTCTTCACAATATCCAGGCAAGAGCCAAAAAAATCTTTGACGAAAAAAAGAAAGTAATACTGACATGGACCCATTTTGCGACAGGATCACTCTGAATGCCTTCGCCCTGTTGATTTTCGGAA
>JBDTJV010000107.1:0-4917 GCA_039935675.1 Ginsengibacter sp.
TCCATCATAAACCATTGCAACATGATAAGTTTTATTTAATTGTATGTCTTCAATGTCCGGGGTAACGAAGTACCCATTACTTGTTGTAATGGCTGCATGGTTGGGCCTCAAAAGATAATTGATATCATTAGGATTATCATGTTTGGAAACTACATCTCCCTCAATATTGTCTCCAGTGCCTGAAACATACGGTTGGGTTCTGTTTATAACTGCTTCCACGGTAATTAAGCTGCCAGGCACATTGAGATTTCCGATATCTACGTATGAATATCTGGCAGGAGTGCTTAGCCAATTAGTACAATTTATTTGGGCAAATGCAACATTTGTATAAATCAGAAGAAAAATAAAAATAAAGAATGGTTTTCTCATAAAATGGTCAGTCATTGACTTTCAACCGCCAAAGTACAGCGAATTTTTAAAATTCGCAAGTCCCGGTATAATTAAACGGGGTAACAGTTTTCAGTTCTTTTTTCAGCTTTGCAGAAATTTTCAAAGAATCAATAAAAGAATGGATAGCTTTTTTATCAATTGAACTTTTGCCTCTTGTCAGCTCTTTTAAAGCTTCGTATGGTTTTGGATAATTTTCTCTTCTTAAAATAGTTTGAATGGCTTCTGCAACCACCGCCCAATTGTTGTCCAAATCTGCATGCAATTTCGGTTCATTCAAAATTAATTTACCAAGTCCCTTTTCGATTGATAAAACAGAAAGTAAAGTATGTGCAACGGGCACTCCAATATTCCTGATAACAGTAGAATCGGTAAGGTCTCTTTGTAAACGGGAAATGGGTAATTTAGCTGAAAGATGCTCCAGCAAAGCGTTGGCAAGTCCTAAATTGCCTTCTGCATTTTCGAAATCTATCGGGTTTACTTTATGCGGCATGGTGCTGCTTCCAATTTCTCCAGCTTTTGTTTTTTGTTTAAAATAATCCATGCTGATGTAAGTCCAGATGTCGCGGCACAAATCAACCAGGATTGTATTTATCCTTTTTATAGCATCAAAATGAGCAGCCAATAAATCATAATGCTCAATCTGTGTCGTGAATTGCTGGCGTAGCAAACTCAACTTTTCTTCGAGAAATTGATTGGCAAATTCAATCCAATTTGTTTTTGGATAGGCAACCATGTGCGCATTAAAATTTCCCGTAGCACCACCAAATTTCCCGGTAAAAGGAATATAACTAAATTGCTGAATTTGATTCTCAATCCTTTCTACAAAAACCATTATCTCTTTTCCTAACATCGTCGGCGATGCAGGTTGTCCGTGAGTTCTGGCAAGCATCGGAATGTTTTTCCATTCTGTTGCCAAATCGTGAAGCCTATGTTGCAGATTAATAATGGCGGGTAAATATTCATGTTCTACAGCATCCTTCCACATTAATGGAATTGCGGTATTATTAATATCCTGCGAGGTTAGTCCAAAATGAATCCATTCCTGCAAACTCTCTTCTTTTAATTCTTTTAATTTTTCTTTTAAAAAATATTCAACGGCCTTTACATCGTGGTTCGTAATTTTTTCTGTAGCTTTTATTGTTTCTGCATCTTCTATGGAAAAATCATTTGCAATATTTGTTAATTGTTTTTTTAAAGATGGATTTACTTTAAAAAACTTTTTTTCTGCTAGAAAAAGAAAATATTCTACCTCAACTTTCACACGATATTTTATCAAAGCAAATTCTGAAAAATATTGATCTAAGTGTTGCAATTGATTGCGATAGCGGCCGTCAATAGGAGAAATGGCGGTGAGAGGTTGAAGTTGCATTTTTTAAATATTGGGAATCTACTTTGATGTATTCAATTTGTTTTTATTCAAATATTCTTTAAACTCTTTAAAGCTCATCTTTTCAGTTTCTTTAGCTATCTTTTCTTTAATATCCCTAAAGACTTTGACTGTGTCAAATGATTTTTCTTTATTAATTTTAGTCTTCATGATATACTATTTCCTTTGGTGAACGAATGTCAATTTGTGAATACCCATAACGTAAATTTATTGAATTGCAGCCGCGTATTCTAAAAACATTTACAATATGTTTAAAATTCCAACTCACTAAAATATCAACTTTGCTAATTGTTGCAGTTGCAATATGCTTGCAATCATCTGCACTTGTTTTTCCAACCACTTTTTCAGCAAGGTATTTTTCTGCAAGCAGATAGGCTTCTTCTGTTACTTCCACGAATTCAGTATAATTTTTAGGCAAATCGATGAAGAAATTTCTAACTTTTTCCGGAGCATTTTTTAATTCCGTTTCTGATAAATCAGAATAAACACAAATTATTTTTCCAAGTTTAACCTTCTCAAAAAGTAGAATTGAGATTTCCTCAAACTCTTCATCGTAAACTCCCCCAAAAACTGAAGTGTCAAAATATAACCTTGGCGTCATTAATCAAATTTAATCAAAATTCATCTCGTAATTTCTTTTCCATACTTCGTTCCTAATTCGTTTTCTCTAATTTATTGGAAATAAAATTTGTAGTAAACCAACAAATAGTTAAGTTTTTTATTTTGCTATGGGCATTTAGCTTTTCCACTTTTGCATTCAGCATTCTGTCCTAAATTTGCGGCAAAATTAAAGTAATCTGTGCAAAGAAAAGTAAGAGTGGGTGCGGTAAGTTACCTCAATACAAAACCGCTGATCTATGGAATTGAAAAGGGAATGATAAAAGATGAAGCTGACCTATTAATCGATTATCCTTCCAAAATAGCGTCAATGTTACTGGAAGATGAAATTGATGTGGGCCTTGTGCCGGTGGCCATTATCCCGGAAATGAAAGAATACCATATTATTTCTGATTATTGCATCGGGAGTATGGGAAAAGTGGCCAGTGTTTGCCTTTTCAGCGAAGTTCCGCTGGATAAAATTGAAACTATTTTACTCGACTATCAAAGTCGCACTTCGGTAGCATTATTAAAAGTGTTGATAAAAGATTTTTGGAAAATAAAGGTTGCTTTTGAAAATACTTCGGGTAATTATCAAACAAAAATATCAGGAACAACAGCAGGCCTGGTGATCGGAGATCGGGCTTTACAGCAAAGAAAAATATCTCCATTCATCTATGATCTTGGTGAAGAATGGGAAAAATTTACCGGGCTTCCCTTTGTATTTGCTGCATGGATAAGCAATAAAAAGCTGGATGCTGATTTTATAAAACATTTTAATGAAGCCAATGGGTTTGGATTAAATAGAATTGATGAAGTAGTTAGTCAAAATCCTTACGACGTTTTTGATTTGCATCATTATTATACAGATTGCATTAGTTTCGAAATGGATCAAGAAAAGAAAAATGGATTGGCATCCTTTTTAAAGAAGATACCTGTGATGATTAAGAAAAATTAGAAGCCTTAAAAAATAAAAATGAAATCTAACTCATCTTTAATTTCCAAAGATTTTAATCCAAAAATAACAGACCCTTCCTATTTATTAAGGAAGCGTCTGTTACAAAAATTGACACAAGTTATCCCTGAATTGTCCGGCTCTCTTATGGATTTTGGTTGTGGTTCCAAACCTTACAAACCTCTTTTTACCGTAACCGAATACATCGGGGTTGATTTTCAAGGCCAGGGGCACTCTCACGAAAATGAAGTTATAGATGTTTTTTATGATGGAAATACTTTACCGTTTGAAAATAATAGATTTGATTCTATTTTTTCGAGCGAAGTATTTGAGCATGTTTTTAATCTTGAACACATGCTAAAAGAATTAAACCGGGTTTTAAAACCTGGAGGCAAAATGCTTATTACTTGTCCTTTTGCAATTTGCGAACATGAAGCTCCTAATGACTTTGCAAGATATACATCCTTTGGTTTAACGGATTTACTAAAAAGAAATGGTTTTAAGATTTTGCAATTTAATAAGGTAGGAACAGCATATGAAACCAGTAGACAAATATTTATCAGTTACTTTTATGACGGAATCGTTCGAAGATTACTCGGAAAAATCCCTGTTATAAGGACTATTGCAAAAGTGATTATTGTTCCTTTTTTAAATATAATTTCCATCGGTTTTAATGCTATCCTGCCAGGAAGAAATGACTTGTATATGAATAATGTTGTTCTTGTAACAAAAGAATGATTGCGTGTGAAAAAAATCAGTCTCTTTATTGTGCGATAAGAACCAAACCACAATAATTTCTATTATTATCAAAAGGTGATTCCAGTTCCTAATAAACCATTTTTTGACTATAATAAATCACAGCAAACAAGTAAATTCTGATTTTTAAAAGAACTCAATATCCGGTACATTGACTACCAGATTTAATTACCCTCTTTTTTTTGTTTCAAAAAGCGCGCTATTTCTCTTTCAAAAATCTAGTCTTAAATGTTGGCTGACTACCTGCCAGTTTAAGAAAAATATCCAATGGAACTACATCAATATCAGAACCCAACTGACCCAAAATTTTTTTAACGCGATCGATGCTATTAAATTCCCTCACATGAAGTAAAAGAAAGTAAGGGCGATTGCTATTTAACGAAATAAGCTGTTTTAAATCTGATACGGCATCTTCAACAGGCCGTTTTTCATCCAGGTAATAATCGTAGGAAACAAATGGTCTGCCATCTTTCGAAGAATACGTAAATGAAGGAGCATAACCGTTTAAAAAACCTATGACTTCCGGCATATATTTATAATAAGCATTTACAATGTATTCGGGCAGATTTGTATTGCCGACTACTGTAGATCCTTCCGAATAGTCCATCGTTTCAAAGACATTGAGATCAAGCTTATGCAAAATGGTATCAGCAGTTTTAATTACAGAGGGTAAAAGATTCGGAGGAATAGCTTTAGGATACATATAACCAGGACCGGAAAGGGAACCAAAAAAATAATCATTGTTAGTTGCGGTACGATAGTAATATTCAAGCAACACCGGAGCCATCCATTGCCAGTTAATGGTCACCTCCCATGCGTAAGGAATGGAGCC
>JBDTJV010000108.1:0-2845 GCA_039935675.1 Ginsengibacter sp.
GATTGTTTGAGGCAGTTAATAAAAATCGCGGGCACCTTTCTGAATTTCTTCCATGGGTAAGTAATATGAGATCTGCTTCGGATTTTCAGGAATATATTCATACCTGCGAATTACTTTATGAAGAGAATAAAGAGGTCAGTTTTGTAATTCTAAAGGGCCAGGTAGTTATCGGCAGAATTGGATTGAATCATATCAATGTTCAAAATAAAAATGCTGCAATAGGATATTGGCTTACTAAAGAAGCAGAAGGAAAAGGAATCGTTACCAGGTCATGCCAAAGGTTGATCGGCCTTGGATTTAAGGAATTGGATTTACATCGCATTGAAATAAAAGCTGCGGTAGAGAATTTAAAAAGTCAGGCGATTCCTAATAAATTACATTTTAAAAAAGAAGGGATTTTAAGAGGAGCGGAATTTGTAAATGGCCAGTTTTTGGATGTGGTTCTATATTCATTACTAAGAGATGAATGGGGAGAGTAATTTCAATATCAATGGTTTATTTTTCATGTTTGATATTTATCAATTTTTAATTTAAACTTCCTCTTTCTTTATTTGAAAATTAATTCCTTTTGCTTCAGGGCCAGCAAGAATTACAATTGATGCCAGCACCAACACAGAACCGGCAAGGATTTCCATCGAAGTAGAATAACTTACATATTGCGCTAGCACTGCTTCAAGGTAAACGATTGTAGAGGCAATCAAAACACCAATCTGGTAAGCAAATCCCGGGAAAAAACCGCGAAGAGTTCCGGGAGAAAGTTCGTTGATATGAGCCGGGATAATTCCCCATGCGCCCTGCACCATAAATTGCATACCGAAAGCGCCCAACGCAATTAAAAAACTTCCATTTGCGAGGAGCCACAAAGGAATTATTACAATAGCGAGTATGACAGCTGTGGCCATCATTTTCTTTCTTCCCCACGAGTCAGATAAATGACCAAATAACAATCCACCGAAAATGGCGCCTACCATAGAAATCATAGTGATGATGGCAGTTTTATGAGGACTGAAATGCCGTTGTTGTTGTAAAAATGTCGGATACAAATCTTGTGTTCCATGCGAAATGAGATTCATGGCAGACATCAGTAGAACGAGGTATAAAAATAATTTCCAATTCTTCTTTACCGCAGTGCCGTATTCTTTCCAATCATGCGTTTTCGTAGCTTTCCATGCCGCGGTTTCTTTTATTTTAGAACGTATAAATAATGTGAGCAGCGCAGGAAGACCGCCGATAAAAAACATCGCACGCCAACCAAAATGGGGAAACACGAAATAATAAACAGCCGCCGCCAGCAGGAAACCAAATGCATATCCTTCCTGAAGTAAACCGGATATTAAACCCCGTCTCTTCGATGGTACAGATTCCATCACCAGCGAAGCCCCTACTCCCCATTCTCCTCCCATTCCAATTCCATATAATAACCTTAAGACTAAGAATGTTGTATAAGTTGGAGCCAGTCCGGATAGTATTTCTATAATGGAAAAGAAAATAATATTGATCATTAATGGCTTTTTTCTGCCATACCTGTCTGCCATTAATCCAAAAATGAACGCCCCAACAGGCCGCATCAGAAGGCTTGCAGTAAGTGTCAAAGCCATTTCAGGAATGCTCTTGTTGAAATCTTTGGCAACAGTTGCCAGTACAAAAGTGAGAATGAAGAAATCAAATGCATCCAGCGTCCAGCCAAGGAATCCGGCTAATACTGCATTTCTTTGATTTCGCTTTTCTTCTTTTTGCAAAAGATGAGTTTCCGCAGACGTTAAAGATTCTTCCATTTATAAAGATTGCGATTCTACTGATAATGTTGTCGTTTTTTTAGGAACTTTTACATCTTTCATTATCACATTTACAGTAAACCAACAAATAATTGGGTTTCCCAATTTTAATAAATTCCCGGGATCATAAGAGCGATTCAGTCTTAATTTTATTCTGGTTTTATTCTTACGATTTTGTTGTCTTTCATCACAACAAGTTCCGATTTCTTTTGTTTTTTAAATTCGATAAGTTTTTCATAAACTTTATCAAGACCAAGCAAAATTTTTTCAAAAAGCACTTCCTGTTTTTCAATGGGCGTCATAATACTTTTTTATTTTATTAAACATATAATCATCAACAATCTTAAGTTCTTCTCCAATTTGTTTTCGGGCAATAAGATCTGACAATCCGAAAGAATTATCAAAAATTAAAGCTCCATCAACAAGTGGCAAGTAGATGTCAAATAGGTTTTTAATTCCTTTTAGATAGCGTCTTTCAATTACATCATCTTCGATGTGATGGCCACCTTCTGAAACCCTTACTTTCACGCGTTCTTTTGCCAATTCCACCTTTTGAAGCCAAAAGAAAAGTAATGTTACTGTATATCCTTTTTGTTTAGCTTCTTCAATTTTATTTTTGTAACTCCGGGTGGACAACGTAGTTTCAAAAGCAAATGTTACATTGTTATCAAGTAGATCGTTTATCCTGTTCAACATGATCCTTCCTGCTTCAAATGCTACTTTTTCCGGTTGAAATGGCGAAAGCCCTTTTGCAATTTCGTCTGCATTTACAAATTCCCTGCATTTAATAATTTCAGGCAAAATGGTAAACGATGCAGTTGTTTTACCCGCTCCATTACAACCTCCAATGATGTACAGATTTTTATCCTCCATCGGCATACATTTCAACTTATTAAATGTTCAATTCCCAAAGCGCAATCTCCATTATTCAGCCTCCTTCATAGTAACAAAATAATTTTCATCCACTTTAATATCCTTGACACCTTTTGGTACGGTTTGAAATTTCTCAGTTGGATGAATGAAAATTAATTTCCCTTTATCATTGTAAATTTCAAGAGGCATATTAAATC
>JBDTJV010000109.1:0-4237 GCA_039935675.1 Ginsengibacter sp.
CTGGTTGTATTTTGAATCCGGATCATAGGCGTCAAACCGTGCAAATAAATTCAATTTATCTTTTGTCAATTGACGGGTGACAAAAACTGAAATGCCGGATGGCTGAATTTCCGAAAAAGCAGTATCAGATATACCGCTCAAATAATTACTGCTATTGGTTTGCATTTGATTGAAAACTGAAATGCCAATCGTGGTTCCTGAATTTTTATAAGCTGCAAATGCTTTATAAGTGCTTGCATTTTTTTGAACAGGGGTAAGTGCAGTTCTGGCATATTCAAAATTTCCCTGGATGACCAGTTTTTTATCGAAGAAATAAGCGTATAGGGAGGTATACAGTTTTTTGAAATTATTATTTTCTAATTTAGCGCCATTGTTATTTCCAACCATCACATCATAACCAACGTTTTCATTCTTGCCAACCTTCCCGAAAATTCCGACTCCTAAATCCGTTGAACTTGAAATACCTCTCATATCTGTCATTGTTTTTTCAACAGAACGATAACCCCATACAGTCTCTTCTAAAAGTGAAAAAGTAGGCGTAGATTGTTGCCCCACAACTATAGTCGCTCTCGGAATAACATGCTGAAACCTTATATTCATTGCTTTAATATACATTGCGCGATTGTTATCAGTCAGCACATCCGGATTGCTCGTATTGGCTTCAGAAGTAGATTCATGAGCAAGTATAAATTGAGAGGATACATAAGGTGAGAACTGGTAATCATAACCGAGATATATCCTGCGGAAATTGAATGAGTTATAGTCAGACGGTAACTTTGAATATTGGATACTGCCTCGCTTTTCGGCATCAGCATGCAATTTGTAAGCGTAATCTCCAAAAGCATATCCCCATATTTTTCCGGATGGTTTGAACTCAGTTTTGGTTTTGGTAGAATCCTGTGCAGATGCAGAAAAAAAGCCAATGGATAAAAGCGTAATTATTAATATACGGTTACGAGTGGTTCTTAGAAGCAGTGATTTATTTTGCATAAAATTTTTATTTCGATGCAAAATTCAACTTCCAATGTTATCACAACATTATGGCAAGGTTATCTTAATATTAAGTAATAAAATGATTTTATAGTTGAGTTTTGATTGTTACGAAGAATTAAAATAGAAATAATTTTCTAATAATATCCGTCAGAATAATTTATTGGTTCATTGAAACGGCATCTTTTACGCATCTGAAGCCGGTATGTTCCAAGCCGGTATCGGGACTACTTTTCATACGACGTGCGACACGGTATCCACTGCAATAACTGTCGTTGCACAAAAAACTTCCGCCACGCAGGCTTCTTTTAGGAGTGTGAGGATCCATCGGGTCATTACTTTTTACAGGTCCTTTTGGATCAACTGCCACCTGGCCTCCAAAAGATTTATAATAATCGACATCGTACCAATCGCTGCACCATTCCCACACATTACCGGCCATGTCAAAAAGTTTGTATCCATTAGAAGGAAAAGATTTCACCGGAGCCAGACCAACAAAGCCATCCTTGTCATCATTATAATAAGGAAATTTTCCGCCCCACGAATTGGCTTTGGGTTTGCCTTGGTTAATTGGTTCATTTCCCCATGGATAAATATCATTTTGTAAACCGCCCCTGGCAGCGAATTCCCATTCTGCCTCTGTTGGCAATCTTTTGCCTGCCCATTTACAATAAGCCATTGCATCGTACCAACTCACCTGCACTACGGGGTAATTTTCTTTTCCTTTAAGATTACTTTTGGGTCCTTCGGGATGCTTCCAATCTGCACCTTTTACCCATCCCCACCATTGTCCGTAATCATTTAAATCAACTGGTCCGGCAGTTTGATGAAATACCAGTGACGCAGCTACCAGCATGCTATCCGGCGGTTTGGGCGTTCCCGGGGGAAGTGTTTGTCTCATTTGATCCCAATCTGGTTTTGTCTCTGCGGTAGTTACATAATGAGTCGCATCGACAAATTTTGCAAACTCTAAATTAGTCACTTCCGTAGCGTCCATATAAAAGCTGTTTACTTTTACTTCATGCTTTGGATATTCGTCTGCGGCTGCCTGTGAATTATCACCTCCCATCATAAAAGTTCCCCCTTTAATCAAAACCATTCCTTTCGTGGATGTATCACCGTTAAACTTCATTGAAGAATCAGATGAAACATTCCCAAATCTTGAAGGAACCATCATACATGAAGTGGCGGTGTCTTTTTTAGCCGCTGTTAAAGCGCTTTTTGTTGAAGCGTGATCACATGAATACAATGAAATTATTAATGTCAAAAGAAAAATATAATTTAATGATTTCATTAATTTTTATCGTTTTTAGAATACTCAGTGCATGATGAAATAGAATGCTTAAATTAATCGACTATTTTCTTTTCAAAAATACTCAATCCATTTCATAAGCTTCAATCCGGGCTAAATTTATATCTACGTGTTTTGTAATTTCTTCAATATATTTAAGAATGCCTAAGAACAGATTTAACACGATAAGAAAGAAAAAGATTAAAAGGATATTCTTTTTTTATTTATCAATCACACTATTAATTTCCTTACCAATGGTTTTGCCCGGAACATTATAATCAAAGCCTAATAAAGCTGCAATCGTTTTTGCATATTGAGTTTGAAAAATTTGTTCTTTGGTTTTCATTTCACCCAAAGGTTTGGTATCTGGCCCCATTGCCATGAACCAAGTTTCATTGCTGTGAGGTGTATTGCTTCCGTGGTCGGTCCATTCTGCTCCTACCCCTCTCCCATGATCAGGAACAATATAGAAAGTGGTATTGTTTTTATAAACCGGATCCTGTTGCATTATCTTCCAAAGCTTTCCAATCATTGCATCCAGGTTATGAATATCATCTAAGTAACTTTCATATTTTCCTGCATGCGCATATTCATCTGTATCGCCAAAATCGATGTAAGCAACTTTTGGATGACTGGCAAGAATATATGATTTTGCCAAACCATAAACGATGCCATCCAACCGTTCGTCATCTCCAAATATTTGGGGAATATAATGTTGCATTTCGTTGGCAAGAATTTCCGTTTCTGTCAAATGGCTTCCCTGGATATCTTCCCACGGAACATTGATAAGCATGGTGCTTTTGTCTTTATTAAGACATCTTCCTGTGGCTCTCCAGCAAGCAAACGTAACCACCTTTCCTTCGTAGCTTTTTTGGTTGTTAATAAATTCTAGAAAATTTGTATTTGGATTACTTCCATAACTATTTGAATTTATAGCCGTATCAACAAAGCCACTTAATATTTCAGCTCTGCCGGGATAAGAAAACCAATATGGGTTCATCACATTTACATCATTTCCCAAATCCCGATTTCCATACAACTGTCCATGCTTCGCGATATAATTCCAGGTAAATGGCATGAGCTTTTTTCTTCTCTCATCCAAATTCTCTGACCAGAATTTTTTAAATCTTTCAAGGGAATCATCCGGATTGTATTTTTTATTATTCAGCAAATCCAACTCAGCTCCTTTAAAAAGTTCCTGCCAACGATAGCCATCTATTAATATAACAACAACGTTTTTAGTCTTATGTTCTTTCTGACCATATGAAGTCGAAAACAGAAATAGTAAACCAACAAATAAGAGAGATTTTAATTTCATGATTATTAATTTTCAAGCATTAAATTATCAAATCAAAGTTTTTTAAAGATATGGCTACCGATTAGAAAATACTACATCAATCGTTTGCGCTATTTGTTTCAGTATACATTCCTTTCTTTGATTTACTGAAGATTTTTTTGGAGAATTAATTTATAAATTCCTTCACCCTGGTTGCGCGAATTGATTTTTCGTTCACTAGTTTTTACCGATTAGTTCGTTATTCATACCACCTGCGACATCCATTCCTCCAGTTACTAATTTACCTTTTTGTGACAATTCAATTCATTTAATTTTATCTAATCAAAAAAATATTCCCTCCAGAAAAATTATTTCTCACCCCCATTTAAAATTATTAAAGAATGGCAAAAGTTAAAAAACCGTCACCAGGAGGCGACAACTCAATTTCTTGTACCATAAAGGAATTGCCTCCGGAATTGCATCTTAAAGCCGCGCAAAATGCAATTAAAATCAATCCCAATAATGCTCCGCCGCTGCAAGCTTTGAAGGCCGCAATGCCAGGCGTAGATATTGGCCCGGCTAGTTTAGCCGTACTAACCACCAAATATTGGGGAAGCGGCGGCGTAAGACTAAAAGTGTCCTTCCTTGACAATCCGCCGGCTAATTTAAGGACACGCATC
>JBDTJV010000110.1:0-3510 GCA_039935675.1 Ginsengibacter sp.
CTCTTCCGGCGATAAATTGTAAACCAAATGTTTTAAAATAATCTTCATCTGCGAATTTCAAACTCACCTGGAATTTTTCATCAGGACGATGATCGTAAGCGAAATTGGTGTACCAGCCATTGTCCGATGAAGGCACGTCAGCATTAAAACTCACTGATTTTACACCAGGCAACTCCAGTATTTTTTGTTTAAATGCTTCTTCACGGGCATGAAAAGCGCTATCTGCATTGGCACTGTACAAGAGGATCGCATCCTGGTTAAATCCGAGATCCGCATTTTTTACAAAACTCATTTGAGTAATTGCTACAATAGTTCCGATAATAAGAATTTGTGAAATAGCAAATTGCGTTACCACAAGGCCTCTCCTGACAGAGATGCCGCCGATAGTGGCCGAAGTGATCTTATTTTTCAAAGCTAAAGCAGGCTTAAACCCAGAAAGAACAAATGCAGGATAAGTTCCTGCTAAAATGGTAACGGAAACCATTAATATCAATAAAAATCCAATAGTTTGCCAATTGAATATATTTAATGATTCATGGATCAATGCAATATTTTTAATGAAAGGAAGGCAAATAAGAGTGATAAGAATTGCGAGCAAAACTGAAATAATAACAATGCCGGCAGTTTCACCAATAATCTGTTCGAATAATTGCCACCTGGAACTTCCCAATACTTTCCGGACACCAATTTCTTTGCTTCTGCTCACGGCCTGCGCTGTCGATAAATTGATAAAATTGATACTGGCCATGATGAGAATAAATAATCCAATCAATGATAAAGTCAACAATGTCGCTTTGCTGGTAATGTGATCGCCGAAGTTGCTAAATCTTTTATCGAAATGCACTTCACCTAAAGGCTGTAAAAAATTAATCCGGGTACTGTTTGAACCTTCTATCTTTTTATTATACTTTTCATTAAAAGCAACCAGTTGTTTATCAATATTATTTGATGAAATATTTTTTGGTAATAGCACAAACACTTCAAAATTACTGGAAGTGCTATGCCAGTCATCTACATAATTATAGGTTGCAGCATTTGCTTTGACGGTTTCATAAGAAGTTACAATTCCCAAAGGAAAATCGGAATCGGCCGGCGGATCCTTTAATATACCTGCAACTTTTACAGTAGCTGTGTTATCCAATTTTAAAAATTTTCCAATTGCCGCGCGATAGTCATCGGTACCATTTCCAAAATATTTTTTAGCGAGTTTTTCAGTGAGTACTGTATTGTTTGGCTCTTTTAAAACAGAAGGATCTCCATAAAGCCAGTCGTAATGGAATACCTGGAAGAATTGAGGATCAGCAAAAAAGAAATTTTGTTCAATAAATTTTTTATCCGAAGTATTAGAAGATGCATTGGTCCCTAACACGGTTACCTGGCTTCCTTCGTTTGACATTAACGCACCGGTAGTGATTTGAGGAAAATCGAGCCTCAATGCTTCTAATGCAGGAAAAGGAACTCCAGAATTATAGGTGCTGCCATCCGAAAATTTATTCTCTGTTACTACCCGGTATAATCGGTTATACCCAGGCTGAAACTTATCATAGCTTAATTCATATTTTATCACCGTGAAAAGTAATAAACAGGAAGCGATTCCAAGGGCGAGTCCTGCAATATTAATTACAGAAAAAGCCTTGTGACTTCTTAAATTTCGCCATGCAATTCTGAAATAATTTTTAATCACCTTTATTTTTTTTAGCTAATGAATAAAAACTGCCTACAGCAGTAGAAAATTAGTGCCATTTATTTATTCTTTGATTCTCAATTGATTAGAAGAAAAAAAAAATCAAAAGTGTTCGCTTTCGATACAGTCAGTGTGTCGTTTTGATACAAATGAGATTGAAAGAAAACGAATGCTTTTTGAGAAAAAAATCAATTGATTACAAATGAAGAAATATCCATAAAATTTAAGGGGCGGCCATGGAGCAACCAAATTTGCACAAATACTGCAGATCATCAATATTTAAAATCCCCAACTTTTCATGGTTTCAAAATCGAGCTTTGAACATTCCATTGGCGTTTTATCCTGGTATTCTTCCTGCTCTATAATAAAATATTTAGTGCCGGTTTTACGTGCGTAATCAACAATTTCTTTTACCGGCATTATTCCTTTTCCGAGTAAAGTACTTTCATATATATTTCCCTTAGCTGGTGGATCTTTTTTCATTTCATCTTTTACGTGCATTAAAAGAAACCTGCCCGGATATTTTTTCAAATAGTTTAATGCCCTTCCTCCTGGTTCATACATATTGCCAATATCAATTTGTTGTACTACTAAATTGCGGTCGGTACTTTCCAGGATGAGGTCGTATATAACTTTACCATCAATACGATGATTGAATTCATAGCTTTCGTTGTGGAAGCCGAAACGAATTCCCGCTTGCTTGCACAATTCTCCTGTTTTATTAAACATCTGGATATAATGGTTGAAATCATCATTATTTTGACAAAGACTTTCATCTACTCCCGGGCTGATCAAAAATTTCATTCCAACGGCAGCTGCATCTTCAATAGTGTGTTTCCATTCGGTGGTAAAATCATTGGCGGCATTATTCCACTGTTTTGATCCAAGAAAGGTGTGGCCACTTTCCATTTTTAACCCGTTGTCTTTTAAAAGTTTTTTAAAATCAGGAATCGTGTATCCATAAAATTTCCTATCAGCATACCCAGCATGTTCTACATACTTATAACCAATCTCTGCGATCTTTTTCAATGTTCCGGCAGGATCATTTTTCATATCTTCTCTTACCGTATACAATTGAATTCCCAAAAAAGTTGTCGGTTTGTTTTTTAAAATTTCAGGAATAAACGAAGTACCTGCTAATGTAAGGCTGCTGTTTTTGATAAATGATCTTCGGGAAATGGGCATGGATTTTTTTTTTACTGATTAGATATTCTCTAAAATTAAATAAACAATCCTATACAAACTGTAAAAATTTTAATACTATTCGACAAATTCCCTTCAATATAGTTATTTTAAAAAATGAAGCACAGTAAACAAATAAATACATGGGAATCTTCTTTTATTTCATTGGGATTTATCGTAGATAATGGACTGTGCGTTTCCTAAATATTAATGCTGAGCCGCCAGTTTTTGATAACCAGGTAAAAGAATAATCATTTCTCAAATCAGAAATATTAGAATTAAATTTGGATAACAGAATTTTAAAAAATAATTAAAAATTCATTTTATGACAGAACAATCCAATTTTGTACTGAACGGAAGTTATAAACCTCTTTCCATTCAGCCAAACGATATACTCAATGAACAGGACAAAAGTGAAGTAATAGAAGTAACAGTGATGATCAGACGTCAAAATAAATTGCCCAAAAGAGTATTTCAGGGAAAAATTTTATCCCAAAAAAATTACCTGGACAAGTATGCTGCTTCCCTTGCAGACGCTGAACAGGTAGAAACTTTTGCTCACTCACATGGACTTTCAACAGTCAGTGTTGATCTTGACCGACGAAGTGTTATTTTGAGAGGAACTGTTGGCGATTTTGAGACTG
>JBDTJV010000111.1:0-3433 GCA_039935675.1 Ginsengibacter sp.
TTGGACAAAGTTTAACAGATAATCCGGGGCAGGAACTAATGGATAATATGAAAAAACCCGATTTTGGTGAAAAGATAACGCCAATAATTCCTTTGAGTATTGCAGACGGAAGGGCTGCTATTCAATATGTGCGCACACGTGCCGCGGAATATGGAATCGATCCTCAGAAGATAGGTATAATGGGTTTCTCTGCGGGAGGCACTGTTGCTGCATCCACGGCTTTTAACTATACCCCGGAAAATCGTCCTGATTTTGTTGCCCCGATCTATGCTTTTATGCCGCCATCAATGCAAGGTACCGTGACTGCTGATGCGCCTCTCCTGTTTGTTGCCGCAGCTACAGATGACGGCCTGGGCCTGACTCCGCAAAGTGTTGCCTTGTATTCAAAATGGCTTGCCGCGAAGAAGCTATGTGAAATGCATATTTATGAAAAAGGAGGTCATGGTTTTGGAATGAAAAAGCAGGATATTCCTACTGATACATGGATAGACAGATTTGGTGACTGGCTCGGGTTATTGGGATATTTAAAAGCAAAATAATTCAGAGAATATTTGATTACCGGATTTCAATAAAATGCAGTATTATACATTTCACAGATAAAATCTATACACGCTTGAGTAACCTGCCAGGCAGCATAATTATAGATTTTAGAAGACTGAATATGCCTTCCACCGCTATGCCAAGAATCCTGAAAGGCAATAAGATCAACCAGAAAATGGGATATAATACCAATGCCAAAAGTGCTAGTGGCCAACAGAATATAAAAAGGAATATCCAGGCGATGAATGTGATCATGTACTAAAGATAATCACTGCAAAAAGATAGAACGGATCAATTACATGAGTGGTTAAATGCTGGGGACTTTTCCCTATACTCACAGCCGCAGGTCATACAAGATGTAACTCTTTGTTATTAAACTCATATTGTATGGCCTGGTATCATACGAGTTGTATAATGAGATATTTTCTTTGTAAAAATATTTTATCATTTACTAATACTATTCTTTGAAATGCAATTCAATTATATTGTTTGATGAAAGGGACCCCCAAATATTAAAACAAAAATCCCCGGAATTTGTTTGTTTACTGCATTTTAAAAAATATGCGGTTTCCTAACGCCTCTTTTTGCGGTGGCTTTCGCAAAATAACTTTCCGACCACGTTACCATTCTATCAGCGACACACTTATTCCCACTGTAAATTGACTGTGATTATAGTCAACCAGAGTTTCTCCATAACCATCAGCTACTTTTAACTGTAATCTTAGATTTCCAATAACCGGAAACACCCAATTGGCCTCGATCCTGCCCCTGTTTCTTTTGCCAAATCTGAGTGTATGTGTACCAATTAAAGAAAATTGTTGCCTGCCCGCATTGTATATGACTATAGCTTCTCCACGACCAATATAATCACAGATATCGGGGTTTTCATCATCTTCATCATGTAACCTTATCCACGGCCTCAAATATATTTGCCAGTTTTTCCTATCCAGGCCTGCCTGGAAAATAACGCGGTTCCAGCTTCTTGATAAAGGAAGCGTCCGGCCATTAGACTGATGGGTTAGCGATACGCCCAACATCCGAACCTTAAACCCCAAAAGGGAAATATTTACGGGGAAATTCAATATTAATTCTGGCTCATAATTCAATTCACGAAAGGGGCGTGAGAGTTTAGCATTGTAAACCTGCCAATGTGCTTTTTGTGTATAGCCTACCCAAAGGTCGCCGCCGGTTTTAAAAATATTTTGGAATATTTTCGTCTTGAGACTAAGTTGAAATTTAGCCTCATAATTATTGTAGTTTACCTTGAATGGCAAACTATAGGCAGGATTTTCACTATAGGGCTGCACATTAGGACTGTTGGTCCATCGGCCCGCGGTAACATACAACGGTTTGTATGGAGTTACAAGAAAAGTACCCTTCCTGCTGGAAGAGTCGAGCTCCCATCGTTGCGACATCGTTTGTCTTACTGCATCTTTTTTAAATAGACTATTTACCTGGGCTGTTGAGGCAAGATCTAAAAAGACATATAAGAGAATAAATAATAAATGTCTAACGTAGATGCTTACACGCTTTTGGGTTACCATCTTGGCTGGATTTTAAAATAAATGATTTTTTTTAATTGTAAACCCTATTGTTTATTGCTGTGAGCATTACGACGGCATTATCTATAAATAGTTAAGTGTTTTGCCGTTTCATGAATACAGGTTTGCTATTTAGCATTTTTATGAATATTTCTTCTCTTTCATTTTTCTAAAACATCACGTTTATTAATTGGTTTACAATTATTTAAAATGTCCATTCTTGTTACCAATTTAACATGTCACCTCAGTCCTTTGGCCCCGGCTTTGGCTTTGCTACTGGCCTGATAACAGGTTTAGTTACTGTTGTTTTTAGTCCTGGTATGCGGTTTAATATTTGGCTGATTCCATTGTCCAAAACTATATTGCATTTATGACTTTAAGAAAAAAAATAATTTGAAATTCTGATGTATGACATTATGAAAACAGCAATTGGGGCTGATATTAATTTGCGCAACAATTTCCGGACTCACGTAAGTCTCCGGTGTTTGGTATACAAATCAAATAATAAATCGGGGTAGATTTTTTATAAAATTAGAAAATTCATTATACAGGGATTAGTAACG
Source organism: Ginsengibacter sp. (assembly GCA_039935675.1). Classification (GTDB taxonomy): domain Bacteria; phylum Bacteroidota; class Bacteroidia; order Chitinophagales; family Chitinophagaceae; genus Ginsengibacter. Next base: position 2,645 of record JBDTJV010000111.1, read on the forward strand.
AACAGTCGCAGGTCTGGATACCTGCGCCAGCCTAACCAATTTCAATAGCGTACATTCGGAGGTCAGAAGATCTTCGCGAGCAGTTAGATTAATTTTTTATTCAAATCTGCCAATTTTATACATCCTTAAATTAACCCTTTTAAATAAGCGATTCTCATGACCTGCGCTTTGCTGTTTACATGCAGTTTATGATAAATGTTGCAAGTGTGTTTCTTTACGGTGTTGGGACTGATATTTATTTGTGCAGCAATTTCTTTATACTCTAGTCCCTTACAGAGAAGTTGAAGAATTTCTTTTTCGCGCTCACTTAAAGAAAAAAAGTTTTCAGGGGTTATAGGTTCGCCTTTTTTAAAATTTTCTACCTGCTGATTATTTTGAATCATCTGCAATATCTTAAAGGCAATACTTGGAGAAATAGGCCCCGCGCCGGTTTCCGACAAATTGATGAGCATTTCTGTAATAACAGCACTACTTTCTTCCTTTAGCAGGTAACCACATGCACCTGATTTTATGGCCCTGAAAATTTTATCATCGTCATCAAATACGGTGAGCACTACAAATTTTATTTCAGGATATAAAGAAGATCCACTTGCTATCGTTGCAATTCCATCTAAAACAGGCATTTCCAGGTCCATCATCACAATTCCGGGCTTTTCATTTTCGTCCAATGTTCTCATTTTTTCCAGGAATTCTTCACCGTTTGACGCTTTGACTGTTATAGAAAATAAGCTGTTTTGGAGTAATTTTTCTTCCAGGATATTCCGGTTACTGGCTTTATCATCTACAATG
>JBDTJV010000112.1:0-7722 GCA_039935675.1 Ginsengibacter sp.
GACGCAAAGAAATATATTTTTATCCCAAGTATATCAGACTTTCAAAACATTTTTATAAATAGGGGAAAATAAATAGTTGCGCTTTTAAATCAAAATAGATTTCTCATTCACCTGATTAGTTAGAAAATTAAAATTTAAAGAATAATGGAAACAACAGCCGAGATCAAAAACAAAATTCGCCAATATGTGATAGAAACAACTTATGCTTCGCCAGACCAGGTGAAAGATGGTTCACTCATTTTTGTGGAAGGTATTTTCGATTCAATGGGATTTGTAATGCTTATTAATTTTATTGAAGAAACTTTTCACTTCAAAGCGAAAGATTCAGAATTGCTTGAAGATAATTTTGAATCCATTGATGCGATGGCACGGTTTGTTGAAAGCAAATTAAACTGATTAACGGATATGTGCGGAATTGCCGGAATATATAATTATCATTCACAAAAACAGCCTTCACCGGAACTGAACATTAGAAATATGCTTTCAGTTATCCAGCATCGCGGGCCTGATGAAAATGGAATTTTTCTAGGTGAAAATGTAGGTTTGGGAAGTGCACGTTTGAGTATCATAGATATTGATTCCGGGCAGCAACCTTTGTGTGACGAATCAGAAAATTACTGGATCGTTTATAATGGAGAAATATTTAATTATAAAGAATTACGTAAAGGTCTGGAGCAAAAAGGAATCAGGTTCAAAACCCATTCCGACACAGAAGTTGTCGTGCAGATGTACGCCACCTATGGTTCTGAATGCCTGAATCAATTCAACGGGCAATTTGCTTTCTGTATTTGGAATAAAAAAGAAAAAGAACTTTTTCTCGCCCGCGACAGGGTGGGAATTCGACCTTTGTATTATTGGCAAAAAGATGAATCGTTTGCGTTTTGTTCAGAGATAAAAGGACTTTTTACACTAGATAATATTGAAAGATCAATTTCTGCTGAAAGCCTTGCACAGATTTTTACCTTCTGGACTACCGTTTCGCCTAATACGCCTTTTGAAAAAATCTATGAATTACCCCCGGGTCATCAAATGACGGTGAAAGATTCTAAGATTCAAATTAAAAAATACTGGAGTCTTGATTTTCCTGAAAAAGGAAAATCCTATCCAGGAAGTTTAAATGATGCGGCAGAGGAATTGGGATATTTATTAAAAGATTCGGTAAAGATCAGGCTGAGAGCGGATGTACCCGTAGCTGCTTATTTAAGCGGCGGATTGGATTCTACTTTAACCACTTCATTAATAAAAGAAATTAATCCTGGAATTCTGAATACGTTTTCTATTGGCTTTAAGGATAAAGTATTTGATGAAACTATTTACCAACAGGAAGCTTCCAGGTTTTTAAACACTAATCACACCGCTTTTGAATGTACTTCTGAGGAAATAGCCCAACAATTTCAAAATACAGTCTGGCATACAGAATTTCCCATTTTAAGAACCGCTCCTACCCCAATGATGATGTTGTCAAAAAAGGTGCGTGAAAGAAATATTAAAGTAGTGATAACAGGTGAAGGAGCAGACGAGTTTTTGGGAGGTTATAATATTTTTAAGGAAGCAAAGATCAGGCGATTTTGGGCCAAATTTCCGAACTCTAAAATAAGACCAAAATTATTATCCCGGCTTTATCCATATTTACCTTTGATAAAAGATAACAATTCCATTGGCGCTAAAATGTTTTTTGGATATAAGCTTACAGAAACTGACAATCCTTTCTATTCGCATTTATTGCGATGGAACAATACCTCTCGCATTAAAAGTTTTTTTTCAGATCAGGTTAATGAAAAGTTAGCAGGATATAAGCCAATAGATGGAATGGATTGTGATCTTCCTGAAAAATTTTCAGAATGGAGCGACCTGGCCAAATCTCAATACATTGAAGCAACCATTTTTATGTCAGGCTATCTTTTGTCATCCCAGGGAGATCGGATGGCGATGGCTAATTCTGTAGAGGGAAGATATCCTTTTCTGGATTATAGGGTAATTGAGTTTTGCAACAAACTTCCTGAACATTTCAAACTAAACTGTTTGAATGAGAAATTTTTACTGAAGAAAATAAGTGCCGGCAAAATTCCTGATTCGATCACTAAAAGATCAAAGCAGCCCTATCGCGCTCCCATTGCTACCTCCTTTTTCAATTCCGAATCGCCTTCTTATATTTGCGACATTCTATCCTCAAAATGCCTGGATGCTTATGGATTGTTTCAATCCCAAAAAGTAAATACGCTGATCAATAAAATACGTTTGCAAAAAAACATTTCAGAAGTTGATCAAATGGCAATTGCTGGCATACTTTCAACGCAATTGCTTTATAATATGTTTATAGAAAATCCGATCATTCCAAAAATCCAAAGTATCCGAAAGATAAAAATCGTTAAGGAGTGATATCCAAGGTATTGACAAATAAATCTTTTCGGAAGAGGAAATAAAAAATTATATTTTTCGTTTCTTTTTTGGTTAACTATATTTTAAAAAGAAGGAGAGAAAACAACAAAACTTATGTGTGGCATTGTAGGAATAATCAATAAGTCCGGAGTTCAGGCAGATTACAGCATTCTTAAAAAAATGGCAGATACCATACATTATCGTGGGCCTGATGAAGATGGGGTGGTGATTGACGGGCCGATAGGATTTTTCCATAAACGCCTTTCTATCATTGATATCGCCGGCGGCCAGCAGCCTATGACTTATAGGGGATGCACTATCGTGTATAATGGCGAAATTTATAATTATATTGAACTTAGAGAGGATTTAAAAAAGAAAGGACATTCTTTTGAAACTTCTTCAGACACAGAAGTTATACTTCATATGTATGCTGAATACGGAAATAATTTTGTCAATTTCCTCAATGGCATGTTTGCGTTTATTATTTACAATAAAAACGAGAATTGTCTTTTTATAGCAAGGGATCATTTCGGTATCAAGCCATTATATTGGTATCACGAGGATGGGCTTATTGCCTTTGGTAGTGAAATCAAAGCATTGCTTGCACATCCTGATATACATGCTGATGCAGATTCAAACAACTTATATGAATACCTGACTTTTCAATTTATTATGGGATCCGGTACCATGTTTAAAAATATTCACAAAATACTGCCCGGACACTATATCAGGATTGACCTAAAAAGCTGGAAAACCGACGAGGTAAAATATTGGGAACCTAATTTTAAAATAGATCCTTATCATACAGAGGAATATTTTATTGTAGAACTGGACAAAATATTAAAGAAAACCATTTACCAACAATTGCGAAGCGATGTGCCATTAGGCACCTATTTAAGTGGAGGTATTGATTCTTCTTTTGTTACCATCATGGCCTCCAAATTTTTGGATACTCCCCTGAAATGTTTTTCCGGCGCTTTCAAAGAAGGTCCCGAATTTAATGAACTTCAATATGCCCGTTATGCTGCCAAAACTGCAAATGCGGAAATGTTTGAAGTATTTCCCTCCGAACAGGAATTCATAGATCTGCTGCCCAAACTAATTTATCACCTGGATGAACCCGTTGCCGGTCCTGGGCTTTTTCCGCAATACATCGTTTCCAAACTGGCTTCCAAGCATGTAAAAGTGATATTGGGGGGACAAGGTGGAGATGAAATATTCGGTGGATATACCCGGTATCTTATTGCTTATTTTGAACAAGCGCTCAAAGGAGCAATCTACCAGTCCAATGAAGAAGAAGAACATATCGTTTCATTGGAATCTATTCTGCCAAATCTTCCTACATTGAAACAATACATTCCAATGATGAAGAGTTTTTGGAAAGATGGATCCTTTGAAGCTATGGATCGCAGATATTTCCACCTTATCAACAGGATGGGTTCTACAAGCCAATTTTTCCACCCGGAATTTTTAAATGACTGTAAAAATGAAACAACTTTCAATAAATTTTCTACATATTTTAACAATCCGGATACGAAAAGTTATTTTAATAAAATGACCCATTTTGATATGCTTGGCAGCCTGCCAGGCTTGCTACAGGTGGAAGACAGGGTGAGCATGTCCGTTTCAATTGAATCGCGTGTTCCTTTGCTTGACAAACGAATTGTGGATTTAATCTCAAGAATGCCGGCAGGAATGAAGTTTAAAGGAGGCGAAATGAAATATCTATTGAAAAAAACAATTAAGGATATTATGCCACCGGAAATTATGAATAGGAAAGATAAAATGGGTTTCCCGGTGCCACTGCATATTTGGTCGAAAAATAAGGCGAAAGACTTTATTATGGATACTTTACTATCAAAAAAAGCCAGGGAAAGAAATATGGTCAATACAGATTATGTTGAAAAATTAATTAATTCTGAACAGCCTTTTAGCAGGGGATTATGGGGCCTTTTATCGTTAGAACTTTGGCATAACCAATTTATTGATAAATAAAATTTCACCTTATTTGTTTATTTACTGTTTATAGCTTTTATTTGCACGCAATTTACCAGGTTGTCCTGCTTCTACATCTCTCTGAAAAAGCCATTAAGTAACCCACATTCCTTTCAAACCTATTTGATCTAAACAAGTATCTTGTCTATTTGTTTATTTACTATTTAAGATATTGAATAAATCAAAATAAAAGAAATTTCAACACAACCATTAAATATTTAAAAAGTGAAAGAAAACTTATCCCTCAGCGTAGACAATTGGAAAATAAAGAAGATCGGCGTTATTGGCCCTGGAATAGTTGGTATGCCAATGGCAGCGTTACTTGCTAAAGCCAAAATAAAAATCGGAACTGAAGAGCCTGCAAAGGTGATTATTCTTCAACGTAATTCAGTAAATTCAGGATGGAAGGTTGACTCTGTTAATAGCGGTAAATCCGTTATTGGAGGAATTGAGCCTGAATTGGATGACATTACCCGCGAAGCTGTAAAAGACGGCATCCTTTCGGCAAGTTCGGACTTTTCAGTTCTATCTGATGCTGATGTGATTTTGGTTTCAATTCAAACCGATAAAACAGAAGAGGGTTTTGAACCAGATTACGGGCCAATGTTTGGCGGCCTCGAAAAACTAGCAGAGGCATTACAAAAAAAACCTGCAGATAAAATTCCGCTGATCATTTTTGAATCCACTTTGGCACCTACCACAATGGATACGCTATTTCGTGAACATTTTAAAAAATATGGCTTAGAAGAAGGAAAAGATATTCTATTGGGCAATAGTCCAAATCGGGTAATGCCTGGAAGGCTTGTAGAAAGGATTCGTGATGCTGATAAACTTGCCGGTGGATTACACCCGGAAACTCCAAAATTAATTGCCAAACTTTATAACCACATTGTAACCAATGCGAATGTATTTGAGACCAACAGTCTTACTGCAGAAATTGTGAAAACGCTTGAAAATGCTTATCGTGATGTCAGAATTGCATTTTCGACAGAAATAGTCAGATACAGCGATGAAAATAATATTGATTTTTATAAAGTAAGGGACAAAGTGAATTTGATGCTTTCGCAATCCGACAAGGCATCTTCGGATCCAAATGCAGTTCCCAGCGGAGGTTTATTGATTCCGATGTTAGGTGTTGGCGGACATTGCTTGCCAAAAGATGGAATACTGCTTTGGTGGAGAAATAATCAGAAAGGAAATGATAATTCTAAAAGCCTGATTCTTGCATCAAGACTGATAAACGATGATTCCCCGGTTTATACTTTCAAACAAGCAGAAAAAGCTTTTGGAAATTTACATGATAAAAAGATCGCATTATTGGGAGTAGCTTATCGCTTTAATTCTGAAGACACACGAAACTCCCCTACACTTGTTTTAGCAAACTATTTAAGAGAAAATAATGTGGATTATCTCATGCATGATCCTTATGTAAAAAATGATGACCAGAATCTTTTGAAATTTAAACAACAAGACCATTTAACGCACGATTTGCAAAAGGCATTGGATTTTGCTGATTATGTCTTTACTTGCTCTGCTCATAAAGAATATATTGATCATTTTGATCTGATTAATTCGCAGGAAAATATCAAAGGAATTATGGATGCTTCCAATATATTTAATAGAAAACGATTTGCCAGCCATTCTGAAAAATATACTGGTATTGGAAAAGGAACCGGTGAACCTTCTGAAGAATTTGTACAATTTGTTTATGAAAGTTTCCGCTCGATGGAAAAAGGTTTGGGACATGAATTGACAGGATTAATCAATTTCTACAATGAAAATTATGCTTTCGACGAATACAATAAAGTGAAGTTTGAAGATGTGCAAAGGTTGGCAAAAACATGTTCCACCGGATGCGAAATAGCAGATGCTGAAGCAATCGAAGCCGTTCCTGAATACAATGGCTTCTCCAGTATTTTAGCAAAAAAAGGTTATTCAATCGCTAAACTCCAATTGGCTTGAAAATTTTCTCTATCGTGGGGGCAAGGCCCCAATTTATCAAACTAGCTCCTTTGTCATCCGCATTAGCGGGATTACACCAGGAAATTATTGTGCATACCGGGCAGCATTACGATTACGCAATGTCGGAGAAGATCTTTATTGACCTGGAGATAAGAGAGCCGGATATTCACCTTGAAATAAATGCGACCGGCCCAACATCCCAGATAACACAAATGATGTTGATGCTGGAATCCGCGATGCTCAAGTTTAAACCGGATCTCATTATAGTTTTCGGCGATACCAATTCAACATTTGCAGCAGCAATTATTGCAGCAAAACTCAATATTCCTATCGTGCATATTGAGGCGGGCCTGAGGAGCTATAATCGCACCATGCCTGAGGAAATTAACCGCATTGTAACCGATCACGTTTCCAGGTATTTATTTGCTCCAACGCAGACTGCTGTTACTATTTTGAAAAAAGAAGGTTTAGGAGAGAAAACATTTTTTACCGGTGACATTATGGTAGATACCATGAAAAATAATCTCGGTATTGCACTGAAAAAATCATCTGTGATTTCCCGGTTAAAATTAGAAGACCAAAAGTTCAATTTGCTCACGCTGCATAGGAATTATAATGTAGATGACCCAAGAGTGCTGGAACATTTATTAAATGAGATGGGGAAATTAGGAGAAAAAATTATTTTTCCCGTTCATCCAAGAACCAGGAAGATGCTGGCAGATACTTATTCTGTTCCTCAAAATATTTTGCTAACAGATCCAAAAGGTTATGTTGATTTTATCGTTTTGGAAAATGCAGCGGATAAAATTATCACGGATTCAGGTGGTATTCAAAAGGAAGCTTATATCCTAAAAAAGCCGTGCATTACCCTTCGTTCTGAAACAGAATGGGTGGAAACGGTAGAAGAAAAATGGAATCTTCTTATCAACCCGGCAGAAAAAGATATTGCCTGCAAAATTGCTTCTTTCAAATCTCCAAAAGCACAAAAAGAAGTATTTGGCAAAAACGTAACTGAAAAAATGATTCAAATAATTAACGATATTTAAGAGGATGAAAGAACAAAAAACGTGGGCTATTATTGGCGGAGGAATGTTAGGAATGACTTTGGCACTAAGGCTTTCAGAAAAGGGATATAAAGTAACTATTTATGAATCGGCTGAAAAAGCAGGCGGTTTAACCAGTTCCTGGAAAATGAACGATGTAACCTGGGATCGCTTCTATCATGTCATCCTGATGTCGGATCTGAATACGAGGAAAATTTTAAATGAAATAGGCCTGGATAATGATTTGAATTGGGTAGAAACAAAAACCGGTTTTTATTCTGATGGAAAATTATATTCCATGTCGAATCTTGTTGAGTTTTTCAAATTTCCACCGATCAACCTT
>JBDTJV010000113.1:0-8204 GCA_039935675.1 Ginsengibacter sp.
GAAATTACTTTACAGGAAGATCCTTCACTGAAAGTAGTAACTTATGAAGAGGAAGGAAAACCTGTAACGGAAACGATAAAAGAGTTCAGGAAAGCATGGCTTGGAAGTAAAGTTTCAAACTGATTTAAACAAATGCATATCCGAAAAAAAGTACCGGTATAAAAAAACTTCTATCATAATTTAAGAATTGTAAAATGAACTATACCGCTGATTTGCACATAGAAGATGAAATACTTCCGCTATTCGATTTTACATTTAATATAAATTCAGGTAAAGCGGTACGCCGTTTAGTGACAGAGCCGCCGGGCAAAATGGAAGATATATTGCAACGTCAAAAAATATTGAAAGGATTCATTGCCAACTATGAAATATGGAAAGAATATTCTTTTTCGCGTTTCAATTTATCAGAGATAAATGACTTCTTTGAAACCTTTGGGGCCGGTAATTTTTTTGCTGCAAATATGAAATGGAAACTTAGATTTTCTGAGAAAGAGAGGGATCAAAGAAGAGGGAGATTGATTTTGCTTATCAGGCTTTTTAGTAAAATCCAGTCAGACTATATTGGCAAGCTCGATACAAAACTTTTTCCGCCGGAATATGCATCCGAACTGGATTTGCTCAATCGTTATTTTATAGATTTTAACTTGCCGCATTACGATAAGATTTACCAGGAGAAGAAAACTTTAAAGGTGACTCATATTGTAGAGCTGATGGGAATTATAACTGAAAAAGTAACCGACGGACAGGCAGAGGCTTTCTGGAACCGATGGTTTTTATTTGAAGGCTATGTTTCAATATGTAAAGGAATTATAGAGCATGGATTTGTTTTTCCTTCTTTTGAAAATTCTACATTTTCCATACAAGGTCTTTATCATCCACTTTTGAAAAACCCTGTCAGCAACGATATTACCGCTACACGAAATGTAATTCTTTTGACAGGCCCTAATATGTCGGGAAAGTCAACATTTTTGAAAGCGATCAGCTTATGTGTTTATTTGGGCCATGCGGGACTTGCAGTGCCTGCTACAAAAGCCGTGATTCCCTTTTTTGATAATATTTCCGTGGCCATCAATCTCACAGACAGCATCGTGAGTGGTTATAGCCATTTTATGACTGAAATCATTACTTTAAAAAATGTGGTTGAACATGCATTAAAGGGCGAAAAATGCTTTGCAGTTTTTGATGAATTATTCAGGGGAACCAACATTGAAGATGCGCTTGAAATAAGCACGGCAACCATAAAAGGCCTTACTAAATTTACGAATTCTTATTTTTTTATTTCCACTCATCTACACCAGTTACAAACAATGGAAGAAATTAATAACGGAAAAGTTGCCTCCTGTTTTATTGAATGCAAATTAAATGAAGGCACCCCCGCATTCACTTACAAATTAAAAGAAGGCTGGTCCGATTTAAAGATAGGACGCATTCTTTTTGAAAAGGAAGGGCTTAATGATATGCTGGGATGATATCCTAAAATTAAAAAAAAACCAAAAACTAGTTACTGGTGAACTGATCATTATCGCAAATAGTTTTATTAGTCTCCGCCATTAAATGCTAAGTTGAGCAAAATAAAAATCATAATTATTTGTTGCTCTACTGTTCTTTTATTAGCAGGCATTCCAAGACTTTAGCCTTTCGCGTTCATCATTTATTTATGAATTTTTATTTCTTCCCCGGAATACAAAATTGTCTTATCAATTTTTTGGCTCACCATTTCTCCGTTACCATGAGACATGTCAACAAAAACGATATTGAAGTTCCGGCTTTGCAACCATGCCAGGGAAAACAACCTTTCATGGGCTAATATCTCATAATTCGTAGAAACGGTAAAGATTGAGAGCTAACAATAATTAAATTTTATAGTTCTTTTTTAATATTTAAAATAAAAAATATTGGAATTTAAAAAATATATTTTAGTTTACAGAATATTATCACATCAATTCCATGATATGAGAATTTTTTACCTTTTTTTCATTTTATTGTTTTTGCCTTTTTTTTCTCAGGCTCAAACTATTGATGTGTCTGGCCAGTGTATCACTGGCACCATTACACTAAGCAAAATCTTTGATGTAGCCGGAAAAGCTGCTTACCAGGGCACTGGTACAGTGGAAGGCTTTGTCGGAACTACAGTAAGTGTTTATTGGATAGACACTCCTGATAATGTTTGGGTAGTTGATTTTGACGGGCAACCTTATTTTGAAAATATGTGCAATACTTTACTGCCGTCTGGAACCGGAGATGCATCATGCCCCTGGACTACAGTAACCGGCACTACATGTACCGGCGGTACAGCCCTCGTTGTCACCGGTAGTGGCGTCTTACCCGTAACCCTTATCAACTTTACTGCGCGGGAAGAAAATAACCAGGCTTTACTACTTTGGGAAACTGCTTCCGAAATAAATAATAAAGGATTTGAAATTCAAAGAAGTTCAGATGCTATCAACTGGAATAAGATAAGTTTTGTAAATGGTGCAGTTAATTCATCATTAGAAAAGAGTTATAGTTTCAATGATGTTGCTCCTCTGCCCGGAAATAATTTTTATCGCCTGGTACAATATGACCTTGATGGTAAGACGACTTTTTCAAACGTCGTAAATGTGGATATTTTCAAAGCTGGCTATTATACCATCGGCAACAATCCCGGCAATGGTATTTATCGGTTAAATATTAATTCAACAAATAAAGTTATTATATCGGTAATTGATCTGACCGGCAGAAGATTGTTGAGTAAGCATATTGATGGAGGAATTCAACAACTTGATATCAGCAAATATGCACAGGGTACTTACATCCTACGTCTTCAGATAGGAACTGAAATCTTTACGGAAAAATTGATTAAACTTTAAGCCATGAACCTAACTAAACCTACGCGCAGAACTTTTTTGAGTAGTATGGCAATCTTATCTGCAGGCGCTGCTTTTGGTTCTATCCCTAGCGTACTTACTTCCGGAAGGCAAAAGGCAGATCTTCAAAAACAATGGGCGGCTTTTTGTAAACTTTCAGGCGGTGCATCTTATAATAGTCTTACCGGAAGCGATGCTGGCAACACTGTTGAAGCATGTAAAGGGCATCAATATAAATTGGGGCAATCCATTTTCTTCAGTAAAGAAAGGATAGTGGCAATTCCCACCTGGATATTTTGGAAAAACGACAGTAGAAAACCGACGGACGTTCTGATTACTTTTTTTGAGCAGAAAGATGGAATATTAGAAAAAGCCATCACTTATAACCGCTTCGAATTGGAAGCTATTTATAAATCTTATGAACAATTGAATGAATTATCTTTTGTAAAAAATACCACTCCTGAAAGAATAAAAGTGAAGACTTTGATCGCTAAAAATAGTCTAAAACAGGAGATCCAATATTTGAGAGAAAAAGAAATTCTTTTTAAAAACAATTTTAATTATAACATTTAAACCTGTTTATTATGGAACCTTTTTTAGGCATGATTGCCCTATTCGGATTTAACTTTGCTCCCTCTGGTTGGCTGCTTTGTAACGGGCAACTTCTGGCAATAAACCAGAATCAAGCGCTCTTTTCCCTATTGGGTACTACGTATGGAGGCAATGGGACAACTAATTTTGCCTTGCCCGACTTTCAGGGCAGGGTACCCATACACTTTGGGCAGGGAGCGGGTTTATCTAATTACCAAATAGGCCAAGTAGGCGGCATTGAAACTGTTACGTTGCAGATCGACAATCTGCCCGCTCATAGCCACCCTTTAAATGCAGTATCAGAGACCGGGAAAACGTCTGTGCCCGCAGGAGCATTTCACGCCAATACGGGTGCTCTTGATCCAGATTATAATACAAGCGGCACTGTGGTTGCAATGAACGCAGGGGCTATTGGAACCACCGGAGGTGCCCAACCTATTAGCATACTTCAGCCTTATTTAGTAGTTAACTATTGTATCGCAACGCAAGGCATCTACCCAAGCCGCCCTTAATAACTTTCTATTTTTAAAAAGAATATGATCGATACTAACTGGTGGTTTCAACTGGGCGAAGACTGGAAACTTTCATTTGAAACAGTCTTCTTCCATCATCCGAATGAACCCACGGCAGAAGAACTTGATCAACTTTATCAAACAACGGTATTAAGATTTACAGGTCCCCAAGCTCCTTATCCGAATATGGCGTTTGAGCTTTCTGACCTTTCCGGTATTGCCCAACTTGACAACCTTGAGGTATTGGTAGCTACACATCATCAGTTCCACAATATAGAATCGTTAAGCTCATTAAAGAAAATGAAGAACCTGTTTTTGTTCAACAATAGAATCGAAAGCTTAAAAGGAATTGAATCGCTAACTTCCCTGGAACAATTGTATGTACAATTTAACAAAATAGAATCGCTGAAGCCGATTGAAAGATTGGTAAATCTTAAAGAGGTTTATGTGCACAACAATAATCTTTCCACGCTTGATGGATTAACAGAAGAACATTCTGAGAAATTGACAAAATTTTTTTGCATTCCGGGCAATAGCTTGCCACAGAAGGAATTGATCAGGGTTGAAAATAATTTGGGAATCAAATGCCGCGCACTATAGGCTTGAATTTTTTTGCAACGACGATCCCAAGCATCTTTTAAAAGACCAGTAAAACAACTTTTACCACCGATTTCTGTTTTTCTGTCTGTCGTATTCGACCTTCCACTTTCTATCTTCAGCCTACTTCTTAATTTTTATCTCCTTCCCCGAATACAAAATTGTCTTATCAATTTTTTGACTCCCCATTTCTCCATTGCCATGAGACTTGTCAACAAAAAAAACATTAAAAGTCCGGTTTTGCAACATCCCAGGAAACGTTCCCTTTTGTTCACCAATGGTTAGTATTTGAGAACTTTCATCCCAATGAAATGGAATCGTACTGAACGCGCCTTTCTCATAATTATAGTTTGTATTCTCATCTTCATAAAGATTAAAAGAACCATTATCGCCGGTATAAACTCGAAGTTCAATTGGGTCAGCAGGCTTTTCCATTGCGTATTGTAATTCGGGGCCAAACGGAATAATGGCCCCTGCTTTTATGTACAAAGGCATTTCATCATAAGGCGCCGGACTACTAATAGTTTGTCCTCCATTTAAAAATTCACCTGTCCAGAAATCATACCAGCCCTTACTTTCCGGAAGATACACCTGGCGCTGCGTTGAGCCCGGATTGGTAACAGGATTTACTAATATAGATGGGCCAAACATGTATTGGTCGTCAATATTCCATACTTTTTTATCAAGTGGAAAATCCATTACCAATGCGCGCATTAATGTATAATTCTGATGGTTCACCATTCCATCCAATGTGTAAGTGTAAGGCATTAGCCGGTAACGAAGTTTGTCAAACTTCAACTGCGTTTTATAAGATATATCACTCGAATCTCCGAAGAACCAAATTTCGCGGGGCGTGTTGGAACCATGCACTCTGAAGATTGGGCAAAATGAGCCGAACTGGTACCAGCGGGTAAATAATTCCCTGTAGTCTTTGTTTTTATTTCCGCCAGGATATCTTTCCCAAAATCCTCCTATATCTGTTGTCCAGTAAGGCATTCCGGAAAGTGAGAAACCTAACCCCGCCGTGATGGATTGCTTTAATACGCCCCACTCTCCCGATATATCTCCTGACCAGATAATGGTTCCATATCGCTGCTGGCCTGCAAATGCAGAACGTGTAAGGATACAAACTCTTTTATCCGGGTCAGATTTTCTTTGCCCTTCATAAATTCCCCCTGTATGCATCAAAGGATAAGCATTCAGATTCATTACGCCTGGACCATTGAAGGTAGGATTCATGTATCGCGCCATCAAATCCGGCGTGGGCCCCGAATCCGGCAACTCAGGTTCAGAGGCATCCAGCCACCAGCCATCAACGCCTTTGCTGAAAAGATTTTTATCAATTTGATTCCAAAACATTTTACGGGCATCGGGATTGAAAGCATCATAATAGGAATAATGATTTTTAAGAAAATCCCGGACAGAATCTTTTAAAGGATTTTGATACATAAATCCATGTTCATTTAATTCTTTAAAATTCGCAGTATTGGTATAGATTTTCCCCCAAACGGAGATTACAAAATGAGTATGCAATTCATTGTGCAACGTATCAATCATTTTCTTTGGACTAGGATACCTGGTTGAGTCGAAAACATCTGAACCCCATTGATTTTTTCCCCAATATTGCCAGTCCTGCACAATCACGTCTAATGGAACTTTTCTTTTGCGGAATTCATTCACTACATCAATCAATTCAGCCTGTGATTTATAACGCTCGCGGCTTTGCCAAAAGCCCATTGCCCATTTCGGTAACATAGCAGCACGTCCTGTAAGTTCTCTATAACCAGAAATAATGCTGTCCATACTTTTGCCAGCCACTACAAAATAATTAATTTCATTTCCTGCTCTCGACCATAATGAAATTCCTTTATCATCCTGTGGTTCGCGCCATTGAAGGTTGAATGAATTTTGGTGAGAATACCTGCTCCATTCTACCATGATTTTATATTTTTTCCCTTTTTCTAAATTGATGCGACCCATATCGCGGGCGTTGGCGTAAGGCGCCCAATTATTAATTATCAAACTATCATTTACCCAACATCTGAAAGTCCCATCGGCATGACTGTAAAAACAATATTCTCCTGTTTTATCTGCCAATAAAGAACCGGTAAATCTTGCTGCATTTATCAACGTATCTTTTTTGGTAACAGCAATTGAATCGCTGATACTTTTATTATTATCTATTGGTTTACTGAATGAACTATCGGTAAAAAGATTCACCGATAATCCGCCCTGCTGGCCATTCTTATCAAACATTTGTTGAGCAGGAATGACGTGAATAGAATCCGGGTGACCAAATTTTGTATAAGAATAATTATTCCATAATAAACCATATCCTTTGGTAGAAACAAAAAAGGGAATATATACTTCCATATTATGCTGATAAAAATCCAAATCGTATCCTTTTATATTAAGGAGCCGGTCCTGGTGCTGGCCTAAACCATACAACGCTTCGCCTGGCAGAGATTGGAATTGCTGTTGAATGGTGTTTGTCTGATAGCCTTCAAACGCGGATGGCATAATGGTTTTACCACCGCCTGCTTTTTCTTTTAATAATAAACTATCCTTATCATTATAAAATTCGATTGCTCCTGTGAATCTGTTTACCCACGCTTTTAACTTCGAAGTCGAAATAATAACATCAGTATCATTTGCGGCATCCTTGACTTCGAAAGGTATTGCCGGCCATTTTTTATCTTCGATTATCAAACTCTTTTTTGTAGAAAAAGAATCAGCCAACGTATATCTTACCTGCATAATCGCGGTATCAAAAAGGTTGATACTAAGCTTTGCATTGCCGATATCAAAGACAACATTGTTATCAGTTTTTGTGTAGTTACGGTTTGTTTTTTGAGAACATCCTGCTAACAGAGAAAAAGTTATTATTGTAATGCTTAGACGAAAACAATTCTGAAAATGGCACATGGGTGAAGTTTATGAAAAGTGAATATCGAATTCAAATGTAGCAAAAGGAAATTGGTAGAATCATAATTTTCTGAATTGGAGAATAAGAGGCCTTGTTAGAATTTAGATAAAAATTTAGATAAAATATTCAAAGCGGCTCAACAAAAAGACGTGATATAATTTTTTCAAGAAGCCAATGCTTTATTCGGAAAGTGTATAGGGTAAGCGATGCCCAAGATATCTATGCCAACCTGGAAGATGTAGGGACAGGCTTCAGCCTGCCTACTTTGCGGACAGGTCCCGCCTATCCTTATTACAGAGAATAGAGAATTATACAGGTACTGCGTTGGTTAAATGTTTATCGCCAGAATGTTTACAATTAATCAGCCTTTATCATTTTAAAACGATTGGCTAAGATGATGTGGTTGTCATTAAATCGCTCAAGAAAGAAATTAATGAATTTTCTTATAGAGCCGGAATGCGTTAGCGTCATAAACAATTATTATTTTCTATTTTTTTAAAGAATCCGTCCTCATTATTTATTTTATAAAAGATTGCTTTGCATTATAAAAGATATTAGATTTGAAAGTTATGTTGGCTGTAATGCCGACTCATTCCAAAAAATTCCCCTTTCTATGATAGCCTGCTGACTTGAAAACCTAATTATTTTAAAACTAAAAAAAAGTTATGAAAAAGTTTTCAATGTTTTCGCTCATTATTCTAATGGGTTTTATTTTTATTTTCTCCAGGTGTA
>JBDTJV010000114.1:0-2751 GCA_039935675.1 Ginsengibacter sp.
ACATTTTGCAAAAAGTAAATGCCGGGATATTTAAAAAACCGGAAGCCATTGCCTACAATGTTCGATTAATAGCTGATTATTTGTCAAAACATTTTCCTGATTATTTGTTCGTAGCCCCGGTAAAAACTAAGAATAATGAAGATCTGGCGAACCTTAACGGAATGGGCTATTTCAGACTAATTCCCTTTGTAGATAAATCGGTTGCGATTACCACTGTTGAAAAACCAAAGCAGGCATTTGAAGCGGCTAAAAAGTTTGGAGAATTTACCCGCTTATTATCCGGGTTTCCGGTTCAGAAACTTGAGATCACTTTGCCTGATTTTCACAATCTTTCTTTGAGATATGAACAATTTCTTGAATCATTAAAAACTACAAATAAAGCACGTTTAGATCAATCGAAAGAACTGATTGATTTTATGGTAGCCAATAAAAATATTGTAGATACTTATGAAAACATTTTACACAATCCTTCATTTAAATTGAGGGTAACTCATCATGATACCAAAATAAGCAATGTATTATTTGATAAGAATGATAAAGGCTTGTGCGTGATTGACCTCGATACGGTGATGCCGGGCTATTTCATCAGTGATGTTGGAGATATGATGCGCACTTATCTTTCGCCGGTCAATGAAGAAGAAAAAGATTTTTCCAGGATACAAGTAAGAGAAGAATATTTTTTATCTATTTGGGATGGCTACATGTCGCAAATGAATGATGAATTGAACAACGAAGAAAAAAGTCATTTTATTTACGCAGGCAAATTTATGATTTACATGCAAGCGCTTCGTTTTCTTACCGATCACCTGAATAATGATACTTATTATGGCGCAAAATATGAAGGTCAAAATTTTGTAAGAGCCGGTAACCAGGTGATATTATTACAACGCCTGGCAGAAAAAGAAGAATTGTTGGAAGATATGGTTAAAAATAAAAAGTAACATAGTAAACGAACAATTAATTCTATTTCTTATTCTTCATTTTCTTTGATCTGTTTCTTTAATTGCAAATAGCTCCAGGCGCCAAAAGGCAAACCCGCCAATAATAGAAAGGAATATAAATTTCCCGTAACCAGGTAGATAACTAAAGTAATTACGACCACATACAAAGGGAAAAGAAAAAATAATAATCCCGTCATTACTGAATCGTAATGGTCACCCAATTTATTTTTTGTTATAAAATGGATAGCCTTGTACAAAGGTGCGTGTATGATAAATCCAAATACAGCGGGGACAAACAGCATTATTTTTTTCAGAAAAGGTTGCGGTATAAAAAAGATTTTCTTAAGTTTTTGAATATCATTTTTATCAATTTCCAACACAAGGCTTTTTAGCTGACTTTTTAGTTTTTCATTAAAATCATTGATAAAAAGTCCTTTTGATTGGGTAAGATCAAAATCATCTTTTGTAAGAATTTTACCAAAGTTCAGCCACACATTTTTACCAAAAAATCGAAACGAGCTATAATTGATTCCCAAGGGCAATATCTTTAATGGAATTTCCTTTTCCCAGGCGTTCAATGCAAGCCGGGCCGTTCCTTTTTTTAAAGGTCGCAAATGCCATTCATTGATACACCTGCCTTCACAAAAAATGAGGACAATTTTATTTTTTTTAAAAAGTTGGATACAGCTATCAAAAGTGGAATAATTATTTTCAAGGTTTTCAACGCCTTCGCTCACCCGGTATACAGGAAGCATATTGAAAGAGTTAAGGATTTTTGTGAAGAATTTTCCCGCAAAAGCATCTCCGCGTGCAAGAGAAACTATCGGTGATTTGAAAAGAGAATCGAGAATTATAGCATCCAGGAAGGAATTAGGATGATTGGCAGCCAACAACAATGGCCCGTGCTGCTCCAACATTTCCTTGTGATTAATAATAATTTTTCTACAATAGAAATACAAAGCTATTCGTGCGGGCCAATAAAATAACTTGTAAAGCAATTGGTTTGATATTAGTAAAAGTGTAAAATGCTTCTTACATCGTTAAGGCTTCCTTTTTGGGGAAATGTGATTTCTTTAGTTTTTTCTTGATTTTTTTAGCCTCGTGCTTTAATTCTTTTTTTTCATCATCAGAAAGGAGGTAAAATATCCCGATTCCCATTACAGCCAATAGTATAATTAATCTTTTCATAAATGCTTTTTTTTATTTGTTATCAAGAAGTTTGCCGTTTATCAGTTCAGTTGAGGATCAATAGGAAAATTGATCATCATTTTATAATCACCACCGAGATAATTGAGCGATTCTTTCCAGGTTTCCTCAGCCTTTGTCTGGAAAACCAGTTTGCGCGTTGCTTTTACCGTAAGCCAACTTTCTGCTTTCATCTCATCTGCCAACTGGCCTTCGCTCCATCCGCTATATCCAATAAAAAATCGAATTTTATCCCTGCTGATGTCATCATTTTTCAGGAGAATCTGGACGGCTTCAAAATTACCACCCCAATAAATTCCATCCATTACTTCTTCTCCGCCGCTGATCAGTTCGGGGTATTGGTGCAAAAAATGCAAAGAATCCGGCTGTACCGGGCCTCCCAAATATACCGGCAAATCAGGCATGTCAAGATCCGGAAGTATTTCATTAAGTCTTTTCGAAATTTTTTTACTTAATACAAATCCAAAAGTGCCTTCGGGTAAATTTTCGCACAGTAAAATAACGGTTCTGCTGAAGTTGGGATCTTTTAAGAAAGGATTGGCAATTAATAAGGAGCCTTTTTGCGGTGGAATCATAAATCTAAATTAATTTTATTTGCTCAAAC
>JBDTJV010000115.1:0-8071 GCA_039935675.1 Ginsengibacter sp.
TTAGGAGTCTATATAAAATTAAAATTAAAAGAGCCGAACCCTTTGCCTAGAGCCTGAAGCGCTATTATAATAAGGAGGATACCTGCTATTGTATTAATAGCGAAGCCAATCCATGCCCATTTTACCCTGTTCTTTTTATTATCATCATTAATTAGATAAGCAATTAACACACCAATAATGCCGCCTAACAATCCCAGAAAAAAACCGCCTGCCTGAAATCCTTTTGAATGGTCATCTTGTAAAACTTTGAGCAGTTTTTTGCTGTTAATAGTGCCATCCGCATTAATGCTATGTTGCAGCTTTCTCTGACCCGATGAAAAGCCAAGCTTTTCAAAAAAGGTTAAATGCCTGCCTGTTATTTTTTCAAAATCTTTTTCTTTAATTATAGAAAGGTCAGCTAATGAAATTTGCATATTCTTACCAAGAGATACATATATTTCCGAAGCTTTTCTTGTGGATATGCCGACTGAAAAAGCAGAGGCAGAAACGGTTAACGCCAGGCTTAAAAGGAGAAATGTAAGTATTTTCATACAATCATTTTGGGTTAATAGCATAAGTTACAATAATTTTTCCGACGCACATATTAAGTTTGCTTACAAATAATTATGAATGCTTCCAACTAGTCCTCAGCTATCCTGAGAATGTTCAAATAATAAAATAGCTGCTGCCCTCACGAGCCACGGTCGTAGCTATCCGAATATATTAAGGAATTAAATATAAAATTGCCAAATTTGTTTGTTTGCTGTTCGCCAAACTTTCTCCTTCTTTCATCTAGGAATGGCAATAATAAAACAAAGGAAAGCATACTTCCAATTTGCTTGCTGTATTTTTGGATGGGAATAAGAAGAAGAAAAGAAAGGTTATCAAATCGTAATACCATTAGATGATTTTAGATAGAACTGAGTTGTATTTACGATATAACGATCCGGTAACGTTTTTGTGAATTAATTATTAAAAACCTTGGGCAGAAAAAATGTATTATACAAAAGGGGCGTACTTTAGTTTAAATAAATATGTCAGCGATAATGTCAGAGCGACTTACCCTTGACAGACACCTCTATTTTTACTACAACAAAAGGCGTTTTGGTTATATCTGTTTTTGAATTGTTGCTGACTTTTGCAATATTAAAAACAGAAAAATAATTAAAATGAAAGCAATACGTATTAATGAATTTGGCGGACCGGAAGTTATGAAACTCGTAGAAGTGGAATGCCCTGTTCCTAAAGCAGATGAGATACTGGTGAAAGTCTACGCCAGCAGTGTTAACCCGGCAGATTATGTTGTGAGACAAGGGGGAAATGAACTTCTGAAGCCATTCCTCAAATTACCATTGGGCCTGGGTTTGGACGCAGCGGGTGAAGTAGAAGAAATTGGCAGCGATGTCACTGGTTTTAAAAAAGGAGAAAAAGTATTCGGTATTCCTAATTTTTTGGACGGCACCTACGCAGAGTTCATTGCTGCCAAAGTAAATCAATTTGCGCTAATGCCTCGTAACATCAGCTTTAATGAAGCAGGCGCTATTCCTTCCTGTGCGTTGATGGCCTGGAATGGTATTGATTTGGGAAAAGTACACGCAGGGCAACGCGTCTTGGTTCATGCAGCCGCCGGTGGAATAGGTAACCTGGCTTTGCAATTTGCCAAATCAAAAGGAGCATACGTTATCGGCACAGTCTCCGAAAACAATTTTGATTTTTTAAAACAATTAGGGGCAGATGAACTGATTGATTATACAAATAAGGATTTCGCAAGTTTGTTGCACAACATTGATGTCGTGTTTGACGCTTCACCAGTGAGGGATGATGAAGCCAGGATGAAAATGGCTACGGCATTAAAAGAAGGTGGTATTTTTGTAAGCGTTCAGATTGCAAATCCTTTTAGTGACGAATTTCTTAAAGTACTTGCAAAAAAACATGCTGAAGGAAAAATGATAAGGAGGGATCTTGATGTTGCGCAATCACTTACCGACATTGCAAAATTGATAGAAGAAGGAAACGTAAAAGTAGTTATTAGTAAGGTTTATCCCCTGGAAAAAGTAGCTGAAGCACATTTGGAAAGCGAAACAAAACATGTGCGTGGTAAGATTGCATTGGAAATAAGAAAAGAAAATTAATACCAGATGAAACGTTTTAAAACCATAAGTGATTTTCACCAGTTCAGGCAACTTCCTTCACCCGAACATCCGTTGATTAGTGTGAATGAAGTGGAGTTTGTTAAGCAATCGGAAGGCAAAGAATCCATGAGCTGGTGTTACGATTTTTATTGTATCGGCGTGAAAAGAGTTTGCCTTTCACCTAATATAAAATTTAGGTACGGTCAACAGCCATTTGATTTTGACAAGGGCATTATGTCTTTTGTAGCACCTAACCAGTTGTTGAGCCTTTCTATTGACACAAAAGAAGAAGAAATAAAACATTCAGGATGGATACTGTTCATTCATCCCGATTTTTTATGGAATACACCATTGGCTAAGACAATCAAGAAGTATGATTTCTGGAACTATTCCGTGGATGAGTCGTTATTTCTTTCAGCAAAAGAAGAATCTACCATCATTCATATTTTTAAAAACATACAGGAGGAATATCATGCAAACATTGATAAGTTCAGCAAGCAAATCATGATTTCGCAAATAGAGAGTTTGCTGAATTATGCAGACAGGTTTTATCATCGTCAATTCATTACACGGGAAAAAGCCAATCATCAAATTCTCGAACGTTTGGAGAAACTACTTAGTGATTATTTTAATTGCGATGATTTGGCGACAAAAGGATTGCCAACAGTTCATTACATTTCAGAAACATTAAACATATCACCAAATTATTTGCGTGGCTTACTCAAAGTATTAACAGGACGTAACACCCAGCAACACATTCACGAAAAACTGATTGAAAAAGCGAAAGAAAAATTGTCCACTACTGATTTATCCGTAAGCGAAATTGCTTATGAATTGGGCTTTGAACATCCACAGTCATTCAGTAACTTATTCAAGAAAAAAACAAACTTTTCCCCTTTGGAATTCCGACAGTCATTTAACTGACAAAAACCGGACTTCGAATGACGAAAGTCTACGGGGTTTGAGTGATGAAAATCTTAATCGGGATGAAAATCTACTATCCGATCATTGAAGAAAATCTGAGTGAAGGAAAAGAGAGGTGGAGGCCCGGGGGCGCTCGCATTATCAGCAGAGTTATCGACAGAAGCCCTTTAAAGGACGCGCATTTTCTTAAATCGAATCTGCCAGTAAGAGACCAGTAAACATTTTGCTCTTTACTTTCTTTTGTTGAATGAGCACTCTGAATTTATTTCCCATTTCAGTTAATAATTGATGGATTTGCAATATGAGATTTTCGTTTTTCTGGAGATGCTCCGATTCTAATTCTCGCAAATGATTCATTAAGCTAAGCGAACGAAGGAAATTGCCTTGGGTGCTAAACCCTGTCAATTCCAGTCCGTACTTTTTACCCCAAAGAACTAACGCAGAAAAATTAACATGGGCAGTAATGTCCTGTTTGCCGATATTGGAAAAAGGTGAATTATTAAGATGATGGTCTTTGTAACACATAAGTGTACCCGAGCTCCTTTTAGAACTACAAAGATCATTAATCGGAAAGCCATAATCAATAGTAAGTGCAAAGCCGGAATGTAAATTGATAGCAATTTCCCGTGTCCAATCTAGAGCTTCCAGGTTTACTTCTGTGCAATAATCCCTAGGGAGCGTTATATTTTGCTCGTCAAAATAATCTTTTAGTTTTTCATTTGCCGGTTGAAGGATTTCAACAAAATCGTTTTCAAAACTGACGAACACCTCCATTAATTCACTTTTCATAATGACTTTGTGCACAGGAAAATTATCAAGCACTTCATTTGACAATATACATCCGTTGACCTGGGGAAGTTCATTTAAGGAATGATACCAGGTTACTTTTTGATGCAGGTATTTTTTTTGTTGCTCCTGCATTTTCGAACTTCTTTCAATGATGCAATAGCTCAGCCCGTCATATAAAGCAATATTGTTTTTTAGATAGGCGAGTATATCAAAACACATTGCGGCTGTTCCTGCGCCATATTCAACAATAGTAAAAGGCTTTTTATCAAGCAACATCCACATTTCTTCAAGTTGCTTGCCGATCATTTTCCCAAATAAGGAACATAATACAGGGCTTGTATAATAATCACCGTCTTTGCCAATTTTATCAGTATCGGAATTATAATATCCGACTGAAGGATTATATAGCGCCATATCCATAAAATCACAGAATGAAAGAGGGCCATCCCGTTTGATTTTCAATTTTAGAATCTGGGACATCTCCATAATAGTTACAAATATTTTAAATGAACCGGGAATTCGCGAACAAATTCTATGAAAATATTGGCATTTATTTTCCTGTTTTTAAGGAACAGTAAATAAACTTTTTGTCTGGATTTTTGTCTTTGCTTATTCGGTGTTTTTCCTGTTGTTTTAAAGCATCGCCCCTTTGCCAGAGGAACGGTTGTTGGTATTCTGTTCCCACTTATCAAACAAATCCTGTCTTTGTCTTCTGACCTTGTGATGTTCCCGATCATCTTTCCAGGACTTCACATCATCGACACGTACTTTTGAAGTTCCGTTGTTTTGTTTAAAAGTTTGCTTTCTGGCGGTGCGGGCCATGTCTACTGCAGAATGATTCTTCATAACTAATTTTATTTATGATTGTTTAATTCGGATCCCAAAATCTAAATATCAAATAACATGCCTGTCAACTTAAGAGAAAATGTCTATTTGGGAATTAAAATGTTTATCATCAGATCCATTTTTCGACCTTTTTAAAAAGTGCATCTCTTAACTTGCTAACTTTTCCGTTTCGTGAGACGACCCAAATAAACACAAATACACCTTCTTCCAAATGATTCAATCAAGAAAGAATATGGCATGATAATTACTACAATTTTGTCATTACTAATTCATAAATAATATTATCATGGCTAAATATTCAAAGGCGTCTCAGAAAAAAGTAGAAAACGCAATGCATGAAATGCACGAAGGCAAATTAAAAAGTGGTAAGAGTGGAAAAAAAGTTACCAATCCCAAACAGGCAGTAGCTATTGGGTTATCGGAAGCAAGAAAAGAAGGTGATAAAGCTCCGAAGAAAAAGTCCTAATAAATAGGTGTGCAGAAATAAAAGTGTATTAAAAAAAAAGGAAGAATTTTGATTAAATCCTTCTGAAGACCATTGGAATAACTCACATCAATATTTTACCAACATGGGCAAAAGAATCAACAAAAGATATGACCAATTTGCCATAAAGTATCATTATTACAGAAGAACACTTGCTGAAAACATGGGAATATAGTTTGATTAGTTCGGTATCATTGACCTTAAATATATTTATATGAAAAAATTCGGTTTAGCTGGTTTAATAACAAGCGCAGTTTTTTTTTCTGCCTGCACTGGGAATTCAAATTCGGCTAAAGTAAATTCTAACACTACGCCGTATGTAGTAGCAGTGATGATGGCAAAACGATGCCTTCGTCATCGGACACTTCTAAAATGGCAATGGCAGATTTTTCGAAGGAAGTTGCTCTGAATAGCATGATGGAAGTTCAGTTGGGCAATATAGCAGTAAAAAACGGTGGAAACGAGCGCATAAAAAATTTCGGAAAGATGATGGTGGTTGACTATACGAAAATAAATGATGATTTAAAAGATCTTGCCTTGAAGAAGAACGTAACTCTTCCCACTTCAATTGCAGACGATCAACAAAAAAATATTGATACGTTAAGTAAACAGATCGGAAAAGATTTTGATAAATATTATGTATCAAAGATGATAAAAGATAATGAAGCTTACATTACAGCATTTAAGACTGCGGAAATTAAAATTTCTGACGATGGTTATAAAGGTTTTATCACTAATGCACTACCTGTACTTGAAAGAGATTTGCATGCTATAGAGGCAATAAAAAAGAATATGTAAAACCATATGAAATGTAAAACACGCTTCTTTAGCGAAATTATAAGGTTAACGAAGAAAAATGACTTTAATGTACAACGAAAGCAATTATAATATTTTTATTAAAACAATAAATTATATATCTATTACCCTGATTCTTGTAATTTTTATAACAGCCTGTAATAACAATTCCGGCCCGGTGCCTGCTGCTATAAAGGAAGACAGCAGTTTAAATGCCAAGACTTCTACTATGGATTCAAATCGAATACAAACTATATCGGCAGATTCACTTGATTCAGACAGCAAAAATTTCATCATTGAAGCAGCCACATCTAACTCAATGGAAATTATGAAGGCTAAAGCTGCACTAAGTAATGCCACCGATCCCGCTCTTAAAGATTTTTCAAAAACAATCGTGGATGAGCATACTCAATTGAATATTAAATTGGACGGCATTGCGCAATCAAAAAATATTTCTTTGCCGAAAACATTCATTGCGTCTCAGCAAAAAGAAATTGAAGTTCTGACTAATAGGAAAGGAAAATATTTTGATACCACTTATGTAAACGATATGATTGAAAATATCAAATCCGACATTGAGTACTATACTAAGGCCAGCAAAAGTCTGGAAGATAAAGATTCAAGGAAATATGCCGCCGATGCATTACCCATATTACTGAAAGATCTGGATGCATTAAAAGCAATAAAGACAGGATTATAAGGCAATGATTGTTTCAGGAAAGGAACGTATCAATAAAGCGATTGAACTACAATAGTCGCAAAAAACTTATCATAATAAAGTATCTGGTCTTTGATAACTTTTGATCTTTTACCTTATAAGGTTTGAGGCTTAAATACGTTTTTAGTTTTTCCACGCAGCCTCATTCTTTCGTTCGTAATCGGTAAATGCTTTTTCGAGATCGATAATTAATTCCGCTGCTACTTCAAAAAGTGCTTTAGCTGAAGGATCTTATATTTTTGTGACATTATCACGCAGATGTTCAACGAATGCTGCAAATTCTTTTTGTAGATTTGAAGTGTGTTCTAAAAGTTTTTTTTATGTGTTTTCGTTTGCCAAAATTTTCAGTATTCGCGATATAGATAGTTTTTCGAGACCAGCATGTGTCGAATAGTTTTTAACTTTCAACATCCCCCTTACTATCTCTTTCCGGGTACTAGTCGTTTTTAATTTATAATTAAAAAATATTGATAATGTATTTTCGACCCCTTTCAAAATCTACGATTCAAAAATTGAAAGAATGTTATCAGAAAGACCATGGAAATAGCGATGACAATTATTGCATGATGGACGATATGTCCCACGCACTTGCTCCCCTGTATAAAAGAGCGCTTATTGAAGTTAAAAGGAGCGTGGTGTATAACAAGACCTTATATTGCATTTTTCTTACAAAGACCGGAGAAGATTTTGTCCGAAATCTGAATGCGTAAAGCAAAACGGCATTGTGAGATTGTTGAGTTCCAGAAAGTTTTCTCACAGTAAATTAAGGTTGGCCACTTCCCGCTGCGGCCCCAGGTTATGGTATAATCTAAAGTCATTCGGATAAAATCATTTTTTTAAAATCGGAATCGTATAATTTTTATTCTCCCAGTGATTGGCTTTGTCTAAATAACGCTCTTTTGTATGAGAGGACATATCAAATATTTTCTTTTCCTAGCGTCAATTACTTTTATGGTATTTAATATTTTAGGATCATTTGCGGCTCGCAATCCAAATCTTACTAATGGCAACGCAACGCATCTACACAAATTAATTCCCACAAATGCATTTTGCCATTATCCTCGTTACGGCTTTTTATTTTAAGGATATTATTCTTTAC
Organism: Ginsengibacter sp.; assembly: GCA_039935675.1. Classification (GTDB taxonomy): domain Bacteria; phylum Bacteroidota; class Bacteroidia; order Chitinophagales; family Chitinophagaceae; genus Ginsengibacter. The sequence continues at coordinate 7,767 of JBDTJV010000115.1, forward strand.
CTCTTCAGTGGGCTGGTGTGTATTATTGGTACGCATATAATACCCATCTACACCTACTTCGTTTGAAAGTGGTGTATCAGGAACATAAGCCCATTTTTCGATTTGGTCATTCCAGTAATCTGCGGTTTCGTGGCAATACTGAGCCATGTCCTTATCTCTTTTTTCTTCAGAAAAAAATCCCCACCATCAGTGACGATAAATTCAATATCTCTTGTACTGACAGTATCTTCGGTGGGATAATATATTTCATCAAGGATACCGTGGCTTAGTGTGAAAGTAACTTTGGATGAATCATCAAAAGATTT